>DAOUWN010000285.1 GCA_030667105.1 Deltaproteobacteria bacterium | reverse complement strand
TCCTCTTTGGCAAGGATGGCGTGGCGCGGCAAGGGTCGAACAGTGCACACAACTTTTTCAAATCTATCCACCCAACCTGATAAAACAACACGACGCTCGATTTTCCCGTTGACCCGTATAAAGGCGTTCAGGCTCACATGCCCCATGGGCTTTCCATCGGCTTGATTTCTGAGATCAACACGGACATCTCCCTCCGGCAGGAGGCCGTTTCCAATAACCCTGAAGCGACTGATTCCAAAATCAACATGGGGATCATTGATCTGTTGTGCAATAAAGCTGGTGTAACGGCGCAAGAAGTCCTCGTCTTGAATAGACTGACAAGCCCTCCCGATCCTGACATACTCAGGTATCCTTAGAACAGAGTTTTCCGGAAGCCACCTCTGTGAACGAACCTTGGACTCGATCCACGATCCACGCAATGTCTTGTGCTTTCCCGGGTTCGGAGCATAGGCCAAATAGGTGGCTCCAAGTCGTTTCTGCAAGGCGGCCGGCCCCTCTATGCGAGCAACGTCCTTCAAATAGACCTTTTCTGCTCTTACCAACGCCTCATCCATCACGCCAACGTAAGCCCGCGTATCTGCCCGGACATCACAAAAGCCAAATGCTGTCGCCACGGCAATAACTGTGGTTAATAGAATGGCATTGAGAGTTCTCATTTTACCTCTACCGCTTGATATTATTAGCCATTTGAAGCATCTGATCAGAAGTCTGGATAGCCTTTGAATTGGCTTCATAGGCCCGCTGGGCAATAATCATCGTAACCATCTCTTCCACCACATTCACATTGGACATCTCCAGATAGCCCTGGGAAATGGTCCCCACCCCGTCTGTTCCCGGCGCTCCTTCAGTCTCCTCTCCGGATGCTTCCGTGGATCGGTAAAGATTTCGGCCCATGCTAAAGAGACCGGCGGGATTGGGAAACGTGTACAACTTGATATCAGAGGTGGCCAGTTCCGTATTCCCCCCGCCAAAGGCTGTCAGTCTTCCCGTAGAATCTACGGAGATAAAAGCCGTATTTGCAGGGATTGTGATCTCAGGCTGGAGCCTGTCGCCGCCAGTGGTGCAGACATACCCTTCGCTGTCGGTCTTAAAATCGCCGGCCCTGCTGTAGACCTCTTCATCATTGCTCACGATCTTGAAAAAACCATTCCCTTCAATTGCCAGATCAAGTTCATTGCTTGTCTGGTTATAATCCCCCTGTGAAAACAATTTTTGCACCCCCATCGGTTTTGTGCCCATCCCGACCTGAATTCCCGTTGGAAGCTGTGTCCCTGCAGCCGTGGTAGCGCCCGGCAGACGGAGGGTCTGATACATAAGATCCTGGAAATCAGGACGACTCTTCTTAAAACCAGCCGTGTTTACATTGGCTAAGTTGTTGGCAATGACATCAACGCTTAGCTGCTGGGCTGCCATGCCCGAAGCGGCTGTCCATAATCCCCTTAACATAGGCGACCTCCCTTTGCTTGGACTTCGACTCTTGAAAATACAGAGTGATTGTTTCGCGAACCCTTAAAGTTTGCCGACTTCATTAATCGCTTTTCCGTCGGTTTCGTCAAATGTTTGGAGCACCTTTTGATACGATTCAAAATTCCGCAGGGCCTCCACCATCCTGATCATTTCCTCTGTGACCGCCACATTAGACTCCTCAAGGTACCCCTGCCTCACAGAGGTCTGTTCGGGACGCGGGCCCTCCCCCACATCTCCCTCATAGACATAGCAGGACAGCCCTTCTTTCCGGAGGAGTTCAGATCGATCAAAAAAAACGATCGATAAGGTATCCACCTCTGTCCCATCCACGTCTATTCGTCCAGTGGCATCAACAGTCACATCCGTTCCATCAATGGAGACAGGACCGCCTGACCCCATCACAGGATGGCCATTTGAAGTCACCAACTCACCCTGAGCGTTAAGGTAAAACCTGCCATCTCGTGTGTACCTTATGCCGGCTGCGGTATTCACCTTGAAAAATCCTTCTCCAGCCAAAGCAAGATCCAACGAGTTGCCTGTATGCCTCATACTGCCTTGAGCCATGTTTGTTTTCTCGTGGACCCGCAGGGCCTCGTCAAAAAAGAGAATACTTTTCTTGAATCCAGTAGTTCCGACATTGGCGAGATTGTTGGCAATGGTATCAAATTTGAGCTGTTGAATATGACACCCTCTGACCGCATTATAAACGCCTGGATTCAACCTAATCAGCCCTCCTTACTTTTTGATCAATGGGATTGCAACGAAAATGCCATACCTGCTCACAGGTGAGTTTTTATTGAAGACTTGCGCATGTATGAGCAAACAACTACGGGTGGCGCAGGCTTTTTATATGTTATTTCAGATAGTTTTAATCCGTCCCACACGAATCGTGCAACTCGATAAAAGGCTGTGTTCTTGTGGCCCTGCCCCTGACAGGACCAACCGTGGATGCCCTTTGATTCCCTGGTCTGGGAAAAATCTTCCTACTTCAGGCCTTTTTTTCCGTTCAGCCGGTAGACAAAGGCAAGGAGTTCAGCAACAACTACGTAGAGTTCGGGCGGGATTGCCTCGTTTAGATCAAGCCTTGATAAGACCTCAACAAGGTCGGGGTCATCCTTTACAGGGATTCCGTGCTCTCGGGCCAACTCGATAATTCTTTCAGCAACCACGCCAGTACCCCTTGCCGTGACACGGGGCGCATGACCGTCAGCCGGTCTGTATTTTAGGGCTACTGCTTTTTTTGATTCTCGAGTCATATGACTATGCTGATGTAGTGTTCTTCCGGGTCCAAGATGGCGTCAACCAGCGATGTCTCTGCCAGATGACCTCTTTCCTCCAGCCGGCACGTTACCTGCTGCACGGAAAAGCCATGTCTTTCGATCTGCTTTACTAGATGACCCGTGTGGTTGTTGAAAAGGGATTGAGTTTTTTCATTACAAACGCAAAAGTCAATCTTTATGACCTTTTGAAAGACCGACGCATCCACCAGAACTGGTCCAAGGTTAGACATATCCAGAAAAAGAGAAAG
>DAOUWN010000200.1 GCA_030667105.1 Deltaproteobacteria bacterium | reverse complement strand
GTGGTCAAATGTTTGTTCATGTCTGACAACCCCATCGGCCTTATGGTCAGATCATGGATTCGTTGCGCAGTCGAGTCGTTCAAATTCTTGTATATGGCCAACTGGATTTGAGGAGACAAGGCATCCAGGTTGCTTTTGTCCAACACAAAAACACTTAATGGTTCTAATGCGACAACTGAAGCCGTTCTGGTTCCACTTCTAAAAGAAGTGGCGGCCGGGATGGAGTCTCCCTGGTGGAGTAAGGATATCTGTCTCAGATGACCGTTCAAGCTCTTTAGTATCCGCGCAGAGCCCTCCAGAATCAAATACGTTGTCGAATCAGTATCCCCCTCCTTAACGAGGACATCACCAGTGTTGGTTTTTTTGACACTGATGGTGTTGTAAACGGAAACGAGATCCCTGTCGCTGAGCCCCTTGAAAACAGGGTGGCAGTACTGCTTCCTTTGTTTACCGGAAACGGAGGTCATAGCCCCCTCCTGCTTAGCTGTTGAAGTACCTGCTTACATGTTCTTAGTGAACGCTAGAACCATCCACCTTTTCTTTGTGAATATTTATTTCAAAATCATCCAGACTTATCTGGTGGCCCTGTTGTGTCCAGCTGTGACACATCATGGCAATTATTGAATCAAGCTGGGAAGCATATCGTCGATACCAGTCTATTCCCAGTTTTGTGTCAAAGTAATAACAGGTAATGACAAACCTGATTTTGTTATCGATTATCTTTGGACTCATGGCAATAGTGTAGTCTGGCGCTGAAGGCGCTGCCTGTATGAACTCGTTATTGACGTAGACGTAAACCCAGTCTCTAAATCGCACCGAACAGGTTTTGTTGGCCTCGGTTATTGACATATCAGCGCAAGCTGACGAGGCTAAGCTCAAGAGCAAGAAGGTCATGACCAAAGTACCAATGACGAACCGCACTCCCCTTCTTTCGTTCCCTTCATTCATTCTGACGTCCCCTTGTTTTCCCTTCATTAAGCGTTCCTCAACTGTACGCCCTCTCTTCAACAGCGTGAAGGTCCCGCAACGTCGTCTTCTCGGCATTCGCGCCGCCGCCGGCGCGAATAATTCGCAACACGAAACAAGTATGCAATCTTTGTTCCAAAAAAACAGGAGATTTTTAACTGGCCGTCGAGATGACGAAAATTCATCTTTCGACAGGGAATCCGGAGGGGTGATTGAATAGGGCAGATGGCCTTGCGGTAATAATGTTGTGAAATTCTTTATTTCATAGAGAGTATCAGGCCAGTTGACAACAGTACGCTGAAGACCAGGGCCAATTTGGCTGTTCCGGCAAGGGTGGCCGCTTTCAGTTGGCCCTGCAGCAGCAGTTGATATCGCTCCGGTATAACCGGAACCGACTTCTTAGTGATCTTTTTCTGATCAAGGCCTTCTGCGGCCAGGAGCCGGTCAGTGACGTATTCAATGATCGTATTCTTGGATATGCCGATGGGAACACCGGCCAGATCGGACGCGGAACGCAATCCACTTCCGGGAGCGGATAGTAAAGAGCGTACCCAAACTACACCCAAGCCTGGTGGTAAAATCCACTGCCAGCCCCAACAATAGGTCTCGGGGTTTTTGCGCCCGCGCTTGCACACGGCCGACCTCATCACTCAAGTCATTCACTTCGCAACTACACTCAGCTTGGCAATCTGGATTGGCGGGGTTAGAAGCGAGCCTCCGGCCCATTCGGCTTTATCCCCAATGACGCTAATGTTCTTCAGGGCTTCATAGGTATTACCTGCCAGCATAACGTCCTTTACACGCCCGACAATTTCCCCATTGTCTATCTTGTAGCCCAATTGGACATTTACGGAGAACTCTCCACTGATTGGATTGCCCTGACCCAAGCCCAACACGTCGTGAACCAGCAAACCTTCCTTGGTGTTTTTTACCATTTCCTCATAAGGCATCTCACCCTCTTTGATAACCAGATTCGTAGGATGACAACCAACACCGTTCCCGGTGCTCTTTGCGCCGGCCCTGCCTGCGGTGTCGAGATCATAAAGAAAATTCTCAATGACACCGCCCTCAATGAGTGGGGTGATCTGATGGGGTATCCCCTCGCCATCGCGCCTGCCGCTACTGCCTGCATAATCAATGAGCGGGTTGTCGGCGATGAAAAACCGCTCATCAGCGATTTTTTCTCCCAATTTGCCTGCAAGGGGCGACGAACCTAAGAACACGTTCTTGCCATCGAATCCTAACTGCAAAGCTAAAAGCAGCACCTTCATCCCTTCAGGGGAAAAAATAACCGGCATAACACCTGAGTCAATAGGAACGAGGTTCTCTGCCATCTTGAATAATTTAACAGTCTTCTTGGCTATCGTCACATGGTCCACCTCCCGTTTTTTCCATCCGAAACCATGTCCTGCCCAGAGGATGTCGGTTCCTCTTATCCACTGACCACCAACCCCAACGCTAAAGCTTGTGGTCTCAGCAGAGAACTCTGTGCCGGCAGAGTTGGCAAATTCACCACCACTTACACTCTTTCCCACCCGGGCATTAAGAAGAATGTCGGTGTTATACTCTTTCACGAGCCCCATCATCTCTTCGCCAATCCCCACCATCTCTTCTTTGGTCACAGGCAGTACAGCATCGTCGTAGACAGCCACATCGGGCGCTTCCTGTGGGCCCGGAAACTCAAAATGTGCCGGACTGCCAAAGGCTGCAGCTTCCAAAGCCCTCGCAACAACACCGTCCACATCGTCTATGTCAGTGGTCTGGGAGGAGCCGACCTTTCCGTCTAAGATGACTTTCACGCTCATCCCTGTACTCTGCGACGATTTTACCGATTTGAGCTTGTCATTTTCAAACGATACGTTTGTTGATTCACTCTGTCCCAAGGACGCTTGTGCGCCTTGGGCCTTCTTCATAGCTTTTTCGATCAACCGTTTTACTATCATTGTTACCTGCCTCCAACGACAACGTTCTGAATGCGAACACAGGGGCCACCAAATCCCACAGGCAAGGGTGCCTGCCCACCTTTTCCACAGCCACCGCCCGCTGGCGGGAATTCCACAGTATCCCCTACCATATCAATATGCATCAACGTTTCAAAAACGTTCCCTGTGAGCGCCACATCCCTAACCAGTTCGGCTATCTCACCCTCTCTGATCATATAACCGTAGGCAGCGCTAAAGGTGAACATCTCCATAGAGGTTTGACCGCCCACCATATCTATGGCATATAGTCCCAGGTTCACGTCTTTTATCATATCTTGAAAACCGGCATTGCCTTTATCGATATACGTGTTGGTCATGCGCACAATGGGTTGATGTTTGTAGCTGATGGCCCTTGCATTGCCTGTGGGCTCCTCACCCATCTTGGCAGCGGTCTCACGGGAATGGAGTCTTCCTGCCAGAATACCATCTTTGATCAAGTAGTTCTTTCTGGTTTTCACGCCTTCATCATCGTATTTATGAGTACCTCTGAGACCAAGGATGTTCCCGTCGTCAATGATGTTGACCATGTCCGAACCTATGCGTTTTCCCAGCGCCATCAGCTCTTTCATGCGCTCATTTTCGTACACAAAGTCCGATTCGCTCAAATGCCCGAATGCTTCGTGGGCAAACACGCCTGACAGTTTGGGGTTAATGATTACAGTATATTGACCACCTGTAACGGGTGGGGCGGAAAGCAAGTCCACGGCACGCCTGGCTGCGGCTACCGCCTTTTCTTGCAGCCCTTCAATAATTTGAAAGCCTGCACCGCCTGCAACACTTTCAAATCCTCGCTGGACATTATCACCTTCTCTTGCAGTGGCCGATAACATCACACCTACATCCGGTCGTTCATCTTCAATGTAAGTTCCTTCGGAATTTCCGTACCAGACTTTTCTGAAACTGTCGTTATAGCCAACAGTAGATGTTTCAATCTTGTCGTCGTAATGAAGAATAATCTTATTGTACTCCTTGATGACCGATTTTTTTTCTGACAGCGAAACATTTCTGAAATCCTTTTCCAGGGTCGCTGTTATCTCATTAACCACCGGTTCCACCTCAGCAAGTTTACTTTCTCCTTTACCTACCAATTTTGCGGATTCGCAAGCTTCTTTCACTCTGATTTCAAGGTTACTGAGATCATTGAAAGTGGCATAGCCCCAGCCACCTTTGACAAGGGTCCTTACGATACCGCCCAACGTCTTGGACGAACCGATGTTGTCCAGCTCTTCACCTCTGAAACGCGCACGGGAAGAGGTTACACTCTCAATGCGAATCTCCGTGTATTCCGCATCACTCTTACGTAACGCCTTTTCAATCCTTTCTCTCATAGCAATCAGCCTCCAAAAAACTGCTTGACGGGCGACATCTGAGGGCTCGCTCAAAAATAACTTCACATTTTGGCATCTCGGCTTCAGCCCATCTTTGACCGATGCCTCATTCCCTGGCCCAGACCTGGGCTATAGGCTTTAGTGAGCTAATTTTCCGGTTCCAACGGAAAACGAAGTATGCCAGTCAGTCTGTCGCATAGCACCAGGGCGGGCGCAAACTCCTCGAAATAACTCGCTATTCCTGCGGTTTTGCTCAACCGGATCGGCCAAATCTGACCCAAATCTGAGCGCCAAATCTGCCAAGTTGTTTTTGCGCGAGCCCTACCCCCTATACCTGCATCATTCTGCCTCCCAGGCCCTGGTCAACCCATCCAACTGATACCAAGTTGCGCTCATACGTATGCTACTTTTGTCGGTATACTTTAGCCACTCTTCGTCCGCGGTTGGCAATGCTACCTTTGTGGTTGGAACTTGGTATGCGGCTTCCTATCAGTCTCCAACCCTCGCTCCTTTGTAGGACACACACTGACACTAAAAAGGCTGAAAATCCTGCAAAAGAAAGAGACTCTGTCTGATTTAC
>DAOUWN010000252.1 GCA_030667105.1 Deltaproteobacteria bacterium | reverse complement strand
GAGTCCCCTGATAGGTTAAACCTGCTGCGAAAAGGTTTTCCCTCCGCAGCCCTTTTCCAGCCTGACGGATCTTCAATGATTGCATCGCGGATCTTCCCGAGTGTCGTAGAATCGGGGTGCCAGATACCAACACCGGCAAACACATTGCGCGGTTCTAAATGAAGATAGTATCCAGGGGCATGAACGTCCTTTCCCTGGTTGTGGCGGAGCTGGATGCCCGTGTTACTCTTGTAAGGGCTCTTGTCTTTCGAAAAACGAACGTCCCTGTATATCCGGAACAGCGAACCGCCTACTGGTCGCGGGTCCGCAGCAAACTGCCTGCTGATCTTTCTTAAAAGCGGCTGAAAGTCAATGATGAAACGGATGGCCGGGTCCTTAACATGCTCTTCATACCTCTTTTTGTTCTGTTGGAACCATTGCCGGTTGTTATTCTCGGCCAATCCTTTTAAGAACGCAAATGTTTCAGAGCTGAAATAACGACTATTTACCATCAAAGATGCCCTTTCTTGAAGATTTCTGCAATACCGCCTAATAGGAATTTAGTGTGCGCGTCCCATTTATTATCATGCACTTTCGAAAGCAGACTTGATAAGATGGTCTTTGGTGAGGGTAATAACTCAGGTCTCCTTTAAAAAAATTCCTTGATTTTGAAACGGTTTTTCAATCTGTTTAACAGTGAAGCTATTTCGTATTTACAAATTTGTCAAGAATTTATGAGAGTTAAGGAATTATATGTGCAAAAATGCTATTCGTGATAATTTCAAAATATTGGTAAAAAACTTATCAAGTTGTGACCGTATTTGTCAAACCCTTCTGTTATAATGGCCCCGAAAACATGAAATCCGCAATCCAAAATCCGAAATGGAAGGACCGTATCTGTCAAACTCTTATGCTAAAGTTAACCTGTCTTCAACACGGCAAACACGATTATCTCCGGAAGATCTGGTCAAGATGATTGAAGCCATACCCGTAAACGTAGCCATATGATAAGAGCTTTTTTTGTGGACTTGGGTAAAGAGAAAAGGAGAAAAGATGAAGGTTCCCTGGGTATCTAAAGAAAGAATTGCTTCGAGGGCCATGGACCTGATGGAAGCTTTCCAGGCAGTGGCAGGATACAGGGTCAAGCCCCCTATCCCGGTAGAAGATATCATTGAGCGATCTCTGGGTTTGAGGCTTCTCTATGAGGATCTTGAAAAGGTGTTTGGGTCCAATGACGTGCTCGGAGCCACCTATGTCGTATCAAGGGTTATATGTATCAACGAGAAGCTGTTCGAGCATAGCTCTGAGGGGAGACTGGTTTTTACCTGCGCTCACGAGGTGGGTCACTGGGTCCTGCACCGCCAGTATGCGGATGTGGAGGGGAGGCGTAACTCGAAAGGTGAGGTCATCGTGTGCAGGCTCAGGAACGCGAAGGCACCCATTGAATGGCAGGCCGACTACTTTGCGGCTTGCCTGCTCATGCCGGAAAAAGAGATTCGAGAGGCGTTTCAAAAGGTGTGTGGTCCGGAACCTTTTGTCATAAACAATGCAAGAAGTGCGGTTGATGAAGGGTCTGAATGCGAAGAACCGTTTGTTGAGCAATGGCCTTTCATTGCGGCTGCTATGTGTGAAGCAGGTGGATTCTCCAACGTCTCCAAGCAGGCTATGATCATTCGCTTGCAGGATCTTGGATTATTGATCAACAAGACATCCACAGAAATGAACTGGCAGGCGCTTTGCTCAACTGATTGATCAGTTTGGGTAGAAATATGTCCTTGATACCTCACCATTTCTGAGAGATGGGATACTGTCAAGATGGACTAAACCGCTTTAAGTTCATTTCCTTGAGACCTTTGAAAACCGTAGTCTTCAAATTTTTGCTACTTCTGCCTTGCTGTGACCAGATCGATGGCTTTTTCTGGACAAACTTCGTGACAGCAGAAGCATCGGATGCACTTTGAATAGTCAACCGACGCTCGCTCTCCTTTAATCTGAACAGCGTCTTTGGGACAGATCTCTTCGCAATCTCCACAGGCTATACACTTCTCCGTGACCAGGGGCCTTTTATTAGGCGGCTTCTTTCCCGTTAACAGGAAATTGGTCGTGTTGGGCAGTTTGAATCCCTGATAGGCAATATTCTCGGGGGAGAGGATTGGATACTCAACGTCTTCGGGCCACAACTTTCTGACCTTTGCCCTCTTTAGGGCCGGAATGGCGATGGGCTCTATACCTATGAGCCTGCAAACGGCGATATCCATGGCGACAGGATCTGTGGAGGCCAAAAGCCAGCCCAAATTTACAGGATCGCCACTTCCGGGGCCTTGCCCCTGCATGCCGAGGATGCCGTCCATGATATACAATCCGGGCTTGGTGAACGTCATGATATCGAGCATCATATCGGCAAATGTGGCCCGTCTCGGAAATTGAGCATGATACTTCGCCTTCGTGAGCCCGGGAATAGCACCGTACATGATCTTGCAAGCCAACGTCATGTATTGAAGTGAGTGCGTCTTCAACTTAGGCATTGCGATGATCTTGTCGGCTTCCAATACGAAATTGCATACAGATGATTGTTTCAACCTCACCCCCTCGGGGATGTCCAATCGTCTGCTGCCCGTATCCCAGTTCAAGGGGATGCCCTCTTCGTTTGAAACGTCCTCCAGCCCCGACCGCTTGTATGCTTTCCTCAGCGCTCTCTCCGAGAATCTCCCGGCTGGTGAATCACCGATATAGGGTGTTCCCCCCGCCTCCTTTACGGCCTGTGCCACAGCTCTGACAATCTCAGGGTGTGTTGTGACGGCCTTTTCCGGCTCCCGCGCAGACAAAAGATTCACCTTCAGGAGGACCCTGTCCCCCCTTTCCACAAAACTCGCCATACCTCCTAAGGGAACCAGAAGCCTCCCGATTCCAGGCTCCGAATAGTTGGCTCTTTGGATACTGACTTTCGCCATATGCATTCACCTTCCACTCCGTCAGCATCACGATCTTCTTAGAAATCGTGTCGTGCAAGCTCCCATTTATCTGGAGAACGCCACAACCGTGATTTCAGCAACTCACGGAGGTGTACGAACTCCTTAGGCAGCCGATCATAGAACTTATCAAAGAGCTCCTCATGGGACCGGGCTTCTTCGGTTGCCTTTTCCCGATTGACGGACATGAGGTTATAAAAGGTGTCCGGATCGAACTCCAGTCCCTCCCAGTGGATGTCCTGGTAACGCGGCATGTAGCCCAACGGACTTTCCACGCCGTATCCCCTTCCCTGAACGCGGTCGATGATCCATTTGACCACCCGTATGTTCTCGCCGAAGCCCGGCCACATGAAGTTACCGTCTGCATCCTTGCGAAACCAGTTCACTCGAAAGATGCGTGGCGGGTTCGGTAGAAGTCGCCCTATGTCCATCCAGTGGTTCCAGTAGTCGGCCATGTTATACGCGCAGAAAGGCAACATGGCCATGGGGTCCCTGCGCATGGGAGGCTGCCCTTCCGCTGCGGCCGTGGCTTCGGAACCCATGGTGGCAGCCATATAGACCCCGTGAGCCCAGTTGAAGGCCTGATAAACAAGCGGGACATCATGGCTCATACGTCCCCCAAAAATGAACGCTCGAATAGGCACACCCTCCGGGTTGTCCCACTCCGGATCGAAGGTCGGACACTGGGTCGCAGGAGCTGTAAAACGGGCATTGGGATGCGCTGCCGGCCTTCCACAACCGGGTGTCCATTCTTGCCCCTTCCAGTCAATCAGGTGGACCGGAGGCTCCT
>DAOUWN010000286.1 GCA_030667105.1 Deltaproteobacteria bacterium | reverse complement strand
TTGACTTTTTACGAGTTCATCAATTTTCCGATTCTCAATTAACCACATTCCACCCGTGATATCAAATTGAATTGATTATCACCTGGCCTTCAGCACGCGCCAGGGCTGCGATCTTGTTTTGACACCCCATTGCGTTTCTGATAGGGATTCTTCATGCCTGCTTGCCTGGAAATCACATTAAGACCGGATCTCTTTGATGCCGAAGGGGCTGCTGTTTGCCGGAAAGCGAACGACTATTTCGGGCTCAATGTCGAACTGGTTCGCGCCGTGAACATACTGACCATCGACGTGGACCTCACCGAAGATCAGCTTATAGCCATTCAAAAAGAGATCTTTACCAATCCTGTAACCCAGATTTCTTCTTACAAACCCTTGGAAATCGATTCTGACTGGATCATTTGGGTCGGCTACAGGCCTGGCGTACGAGACAACCCCGGAAGCACGGCCACAGAAGCTGTTCAGGACTTCCTTGGGCTTCGCGTGAAGCCCCACGAGGGCATCTACACTTCAAAGAGGTACTGCCTGAAAGGTGGCAACCTCTCTTTCGAAGACGCGGACCAGCTTGCACGCGAGCTTCTTGCCAATGATACGATCCAGCAATGGAAGGTCTTTTCTCGAAAAGACTGGAATCCCGACAGGGGCGTGGGTATCATCATACCACGGGTAGAGCTGGATCACACACCCACAGTTACGGCCATTTCCATTGATACCGACGAAACGCTCATGCGCATTAGCAATGAACGGAATCTGGCCTTGAATCCCAATGACATCCCGACCATCCGCGCCTACTACCTGAGAGAGAATGTCCTTGCCCAGCGCCGGGAAGTCCAGCTTTCGGCGCCCACTGATGTTGAACTGGAATACATCTCCCAGGCCAGGAGCGATCACTGCAACCACAACACCTTCAGGGGCCTTTTCCATTATCGAGACCTGGCAACAGGCAAGAGCCAGGAGATGGATAACCTCTTTGCCACGTGTATTGAGGCGCCCACGCTGGCAATTAAGAAGAAAAAACCCTGGGTTGTTTCGGTCCTCTGGGATAATGCAGGAGTGGGGCGCTTTAACGATGACTACTACTACGTCATTACGGGTGAGACCCACAATTCCCCTTCCAATATGGAGGCCTATGGCGGGGCCATTACCGGGATCGTCGGGGTTTACCGGGACCCAATGGGTACGGGTAAAGGCTCTAAGCTGATTATGGGCATGTACGGATACTGCGTGGGACCTCGAGACTATGGCGGAGAGTTAACCCCCCGGCTTCATCCAAAACGGTTACTTGACGGAGTCATAGAGGGGGTCAGGGATGGCGGCAACAAGAGCGGTATTCCCACTCCTTTCGGACAGGTGTGGTTTCACGAAGGTTACCTCGGAAAGTGCCTGGTCTTTGTGACTGCCATTGCCCTCATGCCTGCTTTTGTCAAGGGAAGGCCCTGCGAGGAAAAAACCACGTCTGCCGGCGATCTGATCGTTATGTGTGGCGGCCGCGTGGGAAAAGACGGCATCCATGGTGTCACTGCGGCCTCTGAGGGCTTCTCGGCTCACACACCTGCCGGTCACGTTCAGATCGGAGACCCTTACACCCAGAAAAAGATGCACGATTTTCTCTTAGAAGCCCGTGATGAAGGCCTCATTGTTTTTCTGACGGACAATGGCGGCGGCGGACTCTCATCATCCATAGGCGAGTCGGCCCGGTTCAGCAACGGTTGTGTGGTTGAGCTGGAAAAGGTTCCCTTGAAATACGAGGGACTTGACCAATGGGAAATCTGGGTCTCTGAATCCCAGGAACGGATGACAGTGGCCGTTAAGCCGGAAGATCTGGAACAATTTATGGCCCTTTCGGAAAAACATGCAGTGGAAAGCACGGTCATCGGCCGCTATACGGATTCCGGGAAACTCCACATTACTTACGATGGCCGGACGTGTGCGTATGTGGATCTGAGTCTGCTCGCTTCGCAGTTTCCCCAGTGGACCTTTGAGGCAGAATGGACTCCTCCGGAGCTAAGAGGGCTTGTTGAGCCTGTTCTTGGTGAGCCAAGTGACGCATCGAGTCTGCTTCTCGCTCTCCTTTCCCGGCCCAACATCTGCTCAAAGGAATGGATCATCCGGCAATACGACCATGAGGTGCAGGGAACAAGCGTGATAAAACCGCTTGTTGGAAAAGATCGCGACGTAAACAGCGACGCGGCCGTTATCCGCCCCGTCCTGGATTCGCTCCAAGGGCTTGCCGCAGCCCAGGCCCTGCTGCCCAATTATTCCCAGATCGATACCTACCACATGGTGGCCTGCACGATTGATGAGGCGGTGCGCCGAGTGGTGGCCGTGGGCGCTGATCCGGATCGTATCGGGGGCGTGGACAACTTCTGCTGGCCTTCGGTGCAGTACGCCCGAATAGATAACCCTGACGGCAAGTACAAGGCTGCCCAGCTCGTAAGAGCAAACTGGGCCTTGAGGGATGTCTGCCGGTCTTATGAGATTCCGCTTCTTTCAGGAAAAGACAGCATGTACGTGGACGGACATCTTAAAGGGCGATACGGCGAGACCCATAAGGTCTCCGCTCTTCCTACATTGCAGTTTTCCTGTACCGGCGTGGTTGAAGATATCACGCGTTGTGTGACCATGGACGCCAAGTTTGCCGGAGACTTGGTCTATGTGGTGGGGGAAACCAGGGATGAGCTGGGCGCTTCCGAGTACTACGAACACTTTGGTTATGTGGGGCTCCACGTGCCCAGGCTGGAACCGGACTCTTGCATGAAGTGTTACAGGGCGCTGAGCCAGGCTATCAAGGAGGAATTACTTGCATCGTGTCATGGCATCTATCGCGGGGGGCTTGGAGTTCACCTGGCACTGGTCTCCATGGGAGGAGGCCTGGGCATGACGGTTGACCTGTCCGGTGTTCCGACGGTGGGTGCAGAGCAGGATCATGTAATCCTTTATTCAGAGACGCCAGGCCGATTCATTGTGACGATTGATCCCAAGGATCGTTCA
>DAOUWN010000043.1 GCA_030667105.1 Deltaproteobacteria bacterium | reverse complement strand
TCTTATGCAGACTCTTAAGGCAGGGGGTGCAGATCTCAGGCTGTGCGCTTCCAACCCCCTTAGCACACAGGATGACGTGGCGGCATCCCTTGCTAAGCATGACAAGGTCCCGGTCTTTGCCATAACAGGGGAAAACAATAAGACCTATTACAAGCATATTCATGCGGTCATTGACCTAAAGCCCATGTACACCATGGATGACGGAGCCGACCTGGTAAACACGCTTCATTCGGAGCGTAAGGAACTTCTGGACCTTGTCCGTGGCGGCACCGAGGAGACCACCACCGGGATCATCCGTCTGAGAAGCATGGCTTCTGCCGGGGTCCTCAGATACCCCATCATCGCTGTAAACGACGCCAACACCAAACACCTTTTTGATAACCGGTACGGCACCGGACAAAGCACGGTTGACGGCATTATCAGAGCAACCAATCGTCTCCTTGCGGGAAGCTCGTTTGTCGTATCCGGCTACGGCTGGTGCGGCCGTGGAGTGGCCATGCGGGCAAGAGGCATGGGGGCCAATGTCATTATCACGGAAGTCGATCCACTGAAGGCGCTGGAAGCGGTTATGGACGGATTTTCCGTAATGCCTATGAAATCTGCCGCCAAAATCGGTGATATATTTTGCACCCTCACCGGAGACATCAATGTCATTAGCCAATCACATTTCAAGCTCATGAAGGACGGGGCCATTGTCTGCAATTCAGGACATTTCAATGTTGAATTGGACCTGCCCGGTCTTGAAGCCATAACAAAAAAGAAACGCAAGCTCCGCCCCTTCGTGGTGGAATATCTCTTGAAAAGTGGCAAAATAATCAATGTGCTCGGGGAGGGACGCCTGATAAATCTTGCCGCGGCAGAAGGACATCCTTCCAGCGTTATGGACATGAGCTTTGCCAATCAGGCCCTTTCCATCGAGTATATGGTCAAGAGAAAGAAACCTCTTCGAGTTCAGGTATATCCTGTCCCACAAGAAATCGACAACAAGATTGCCAAAGAAAAGCTGGCAGCCATGAACATCGCTATCGATACGCTTACAAGCGAGCAAAAGAAATATCTTGCTTCATGGGAAATGGGTACGTAAGAGACAGTAACCCTAAGTGCGTGGGCAAAAAACTTTCGCAGAAAGGAGTTTGGAAAATGAAGACTAAACGCAAATATGTCTATTTTTTTGGTGGTGGCAAGGCAGACGGCAACGCGACCATGAAGAGCCTTCTCGGTGGAAAAGGCGCCAACATTGCCGAGATGGTCAACCTTCGCATGCCCGTGCCGCCCGGATTCACGATTACCACAGAAGCATGTAACGAGTTCTACGCGCGGAAACAGAAGTACCCGCCGGGCGTCGAGAAAGAAGTTAACGCCAGCCTTGCCAGGGTCGAAAAACTGATGAAACAAAACTTCGGAGATACGCAAAACCCGCTCCTTCTCAGCGTCCGCTCCGGCGCCCGGGCTTCCATGCCCGGCATGATGGAAACTGTGCTTAACATAGGACTGACTACCAAGACCATACCTGTCCTGATCAAAAAAACGAGTAACCCGCGTTTTGTTTATGACGCTTACCGTCGTCTGATTGCCATGTACTCGGACGTGGTCATGGAAAAAGCCGCAGGTATTCAACCGGAAGAAGGCAAAGGGATCAGGGCTCAACTCGAGGGCCTCATAGATAAGGTAAAAGAAAAGAAGGGATACGAAACAGACCTGGACATCACGGCAGACGACTGGAAGTCTCTCACTGTCCAGTTTAAGAAAACCGTCAAGAAAGTTCTTGGCAAGCCTTTTCCGGATGATCCCATGAAACAGCTTTGGGGATCTATTGACGCGGTCTTTCTCTCATGGTTTGGCAAGCGAGCCGTGGCCTACCGGCGTATCGAAAAACTCCCTGATGATTGGGGAACGGCAGTGAATGTCCAGACCATGGTATTCGGAAACATGGGAGATGATTGCGCAACAGGCGTGGCCTTCACCCGCAACCCGGCGACAGGCGACAACCACTTCTACGGAGAATGGCTCATCAATGCCCAGGGAGAAGATGTGGTGGCCGGCATACGGACCCCTTTTGCTATTAACAATATTTCCAAGGTGGCCACAAACCGCCACCTGCCAACGCTTCAAAAAACCATGCCAGGTCTTTACAAGGAGCTTGATGACATCAGGCACAAGCTCGACACTCATTACACGGATATGCAAGACATCGAGTTCACCATTCAAGGTGGCGTGCTTTATATGCTTCAGACGCGTGTCGGGAAACGAAACGGTCCGGCTGCCATTAAAATGGCTGTTGACATGGTAAAGGAACGGCTCATCTCAAAGAAGACGGCTGTTTCCCGCGTAAGACCCGAGCAACTCGAAGAACTTCTCCATCCCATGATAGATATCAATGCAGAAAAAACAGCAGCCAAGCTCGGCGCCGGGCTTCCGGCCGGGCCTGGTGCCGGCGTTGGCCAGATTGTCCTTACAGCAGACAAGGCCGAAGAACTGGGCACGAAGGGCGAAAAGGTGATCCTGGTCCGGGAAGAAACCTCGCCGGAGGATGTCCACGGCATGAAACCTGCCCAGGCCATTTTGACATCCAAGGGAGGCATGACGAGCCATGCTGCCCTGGTTGCAAGGGGCTGGGGCAAGTGTTGCATTGTGGGCTGCGGCGACATCACTAGTATTGATCTCAAGAAGAAAACTGTGGATTTCAATGGCAAGGTCATGAAGGAAGGCGACTGGATCACCATGAACGGGAGCAAAGGAGTCATATACAAAGGCACGCTGCCGCTGGTGGCCACAGGCCCGGAAAAGAACCCTGCTTACAAGAAACTCATAGTCTGGGCGGATGAGATTCGACGCCTCGGGGTTCGCGCCAATGCCGACACCCCTGAAGACTCAAAGGTCGCCATTAAACTGGGCGCAGAGGGGATCGGTCTTACAAGAACGGAACACATGTTTTTTGGCGAGCGTATCTGGGCCATGCGCGAAATGATTATGGCCGAGGATATCCAGGGCCGTGAAAAGGCCCTGGCCAAGTTGCTGCCCATGCAGCGCAAGGATTTCTATGGTATCTTTAAGGCCATGAAAGGCCGTCCTGTAACCATCAGGCTGCTGGACCCGCCTTTGCACGAATTTGTCCCCCATGAAAAGTCTGCACAAAAGGAGCTGGCCGCTCGCCTCGGCGTTCCTGTAAAGGTCGTGGCTGCCAAGGTCGATTTTCTGTTTGAGTTCAATCCCATGCTCGGCCACCGGGGTTGCCGGCTCGGGATTACCCATCCTGAAATTACAGCCATGCAGGCCCGGGCGATCTTTGAAGCAGTTGTCAAGTGCCGCAAAGAAAAGATCAACGTCTTGCCGGAAATCATGGTCCCCCTGGTGGGAACAGCGGCAGAATTCAACGATCAGAAGGCTATAATCGACAGGGTGGCCAATGAGGTTATGAAAAAAAGCAGGGCGAAGTTCAAATATATGGTCGGTACTATGATCGAGGTGCCACGGGCAGCTCTTGCGGCAGATGAGATTGCTCAAGAGGCCGAGTTCTTCTCATTCGGCACCAACGATATGACGCAAATGGCCTTTGGGTATTCCCGCGACGATGCAGGCACTTTTCTACCCGACTACGTCCAGAGAAAGATACTTCCCGATGACCCCTTTCAGGTTATTGATCAGCCGGGCGTTGGGCAACTCATGGAGATTGGCGTAAAAAGGGGCCGTGCCACACGCAAAAATCTCAAAATCGGGATCTGCGGGGAGCATGGCGGAGAACCTAGTTCGGTGATATTCTGTCATCGGATCGGCCTCGATTACGTGAGCTGTTCTCCATTCCGTGTGCCCATTGCAAGGCTGGCGGCCGCCCATGCAGTCCTGGCTGATAAGAAGTAGCTTTTTTTTTTCGCATGACGGTTTCGTAAAAAGCAATTCGGGCGGGCATAAAGCCCGCCCCTACATCTGTGCTTCTCCCCCGTCGTCTACATTTAGGCACTTTAGGCATTTTAGCTCACTTTAGGCATTTACACCCATGATCTACCTCGACCACAATGCAACCACCCCTGTTGATCCGGAGGTGGCAGAGGCCATGAAGCCATACTGGGGAGAAAAGTACGGGAACCCCAGTAGCAGCCATGCCCCGGGTCGCCTTGCCAAAGAGGACCTGGAAAAAGCTAGAGCGCAGGTGGCAGAACTTATTAGTTGCTTGCCGCAGGAGATCGTTTTTACGAGCGGCGGCACTGAGTCAAACAATATGGTGATCAAAGGGGTAGCCCACAGCCTTTTAGAGAAAGGTCGCCACATTATCACCACGGCTATAGAACATCCGGCCGTGACAAATCCCTGCCTTTTCTTGATGTATCATGGCTATGATGTGACTTTCCTGCCGGTTGATTCAACCGGACTGGTGGATCCTGCGACAGTAAAGGAAGCCGTCCGGCCCACGACCGTATTGATCTCCGTCATGCATGCCAATAACGAAACCGGAACAATAGAGCCCATTGAAGAGATCGGAGCTCTGGCACAGGAGGCAGGCATCTTTTTTCATACTGACGCGGCTCAATCAGCGGGCAAGGTCCCCATTGATGTCTCCAGGCTGAACGTGGACTTTCTCTCTCTTGCAGGTCACAAGATGTATGCGCCAAAAGGAGTAGGCGCCCTTTTTATGAAGGACGGCTTAAAGATAGAGCCGTTCATGCACGGAGCCGGTCAGGAATCGGGGCGCAGGGCCGGCACAGAAAATGTGATGTTTGCAGTTGCCCTTGGGAAGGCCTGTGTTCTGGCCCGAGAGCGGATGTCAACAGAAGCAAAGCGCCTGCGCGAACTTCGAGACCTGCTTCATGGACTTCTTGTCAAAGCGATACCAGACCTTGCACTGAATGGACATCAAGAAGCCCGCCTGCCCAATACGCTCAACGATTCCCTGCCCCGCGTGGAGGGTGGAAGGCTGCTCGATTGCATACCTGAAATCTGCGCCTCCACAGGCGCGGCTTGTCACGACCGTTCCGTGCGTCTTTCCCACGTCCTGGCAGCCATGGGAGTCACAAAAGAGATAGGACGCGGCGCCCTGCGGTTGACTCTTGGCAGGGAAAACACTGAGGCCGAGATCCATTCAGCCGCCCAAATGATCATAGGAGCTTACAAAGACCTACTCTGAATTCTCTGCGAATAACACGTCAAGGTACTTTATGGATTTTTTCATAATTTGAGTTTGACGCAGCCCTGAGCCAGCCAAGCTATCCATTGACATTTCCTGAAGAATCGTTTATGAAAATTTCAAAAAAGGTCGGATTGAACGAATGTGTCATTTCGACACAGGAACAAAACTAATCTTTTCAGCATCCTACGAATCTTGCGATACTGATTTCGTGACAAACCCTTAACTTGGGTGAAAGATGTGCATAAAAAAGAGAGGCGAAAGCATTCCAGAATCAGTTCACTGAACCTTCTGTCGTATTTTTGTATAGATGAAAACGATGAGATACTGGCACAGGGAGCAGGAAGAACCTTAAATGTCAGTGAAGGCGGAATCCTGTTGGAAACGCATACGCCTATCGATCCACAGCACACAGTCTCGCTTGTCATAGCCATGGAAAATGAACTGATAGACATAAAAGGGAAAGTAATTCACAATAAAACAGGTAAAGACGGAAGGTTCTTGACAGGAATTCAGTTCATTGAAACTGATAAATCAGCGCGCAAGATCTTAAAGAAGTTCATAACGGAATTCAGGAATGAATGAATCACTGAGGCTTAAATAACTTGTGCCTTAACGACGTCCTTTCCTAGCCTTTCCTAGCCAGGCTCACAAGTCCCTTTGGCAGAAACATAATAATCAAAAGGAGCACAAGGCCATAGATCAGGACATCAAAATCGTGAAACATGTGGAGCCATTCATTGGAGAGATATGTCAGGAGGCAGGTGCCCAGAAGCGCGCCCCAGATGCTTGACATGCCCCCTACGACAACCATCATGAGGAATTTAATCGACCAGAAGAGGTCAAAAGAACTGGGGCTAAGAAACGTCATGTAATGCGTATAAAGGGCGCCTCCCAAAGAGGCATAAACTGCGCTTAGCACAAAGATCCGTGTCTTGTAGGATGACGTGGGTACCCCCATGGCATTGGCTGCTATCTCACTGCCGTGGATAGAGCGAAGGGCTCTGCCCACCCTGGAATGTATGACGTTGATTGAAAAAAGAAGAACAGCAAAAACAAAGGCCCACACCAAATAGTAATATTTGAGCGACGTGTCTATTTCCCATGGACCAATCGCAATGCCCGGAATATCGGCAAGCCCTGAAGGGCCTCCTGTCAAGGCAACTTCTTCGTTGAACACAACATAAAGAATGACTCCAAAGCCAAGGGTGGCCATGGCCAGATAGTGACCCTTGAGTTTCAGAGATGGAACCCCCACCACAAAAGCCACCATACCTGTCAGGACCACTCCGACAGGTATGGCAGCCCACGGCGACCATCCAAATTTTGTAGTCAATATACCTGAAACATAGGCCCCCAGCCCAAAAAACGCGGCCTGGCCCAGGGACACCTGCCCAGTATAGCCCATTACAAGACTAAGGCCAATATTGACCAGGGAAAATATCCCCACAAAAACCATGATGTCAACATAATGTCTAAAACTCGGGACGTTCAATACCAGGACCGGGAAAATCGCAATGCCGGCCACAAGCCATATCAAAACACGAATGTCTTTCTTGCCAGCAGTGGTGGTCATATCGGTTGTCAGAATTCCTTCATCTTCATTACTTCCTTGCTTCCAAAAAGACCGTTTGGCCTTAGAAACAATACAAAGAGCAAGACCAACAACGCTGCCGCGTCTTTATAACCCGACGATATGAGCCCTGCACAAAACGACTCCATGAGCCCCACCATGAATCCGGCAACCACTGCTCCGTAGAAATGACCCAATCCTCCCAAGACAGCGGCGCCAAAGCCTTTGAGGCCCAGAAGCGCCCCGCGGTCATATTCCATTAAGGATATGGGCGTAATCACGATGCCTGCCACAGCGCCCACAGCCGCGCTTAAACCAAAAGAGACCATGACCATAGTCTTTACGTCAATCCCCATGAGTTGAGCAGCATCCGGGTTGTCGGAGCTTGCGATCATTGCCCTGCCAAACCTTGTGCGCTTGTAAAAAAACGTCAGGAGAAAAACAACGATAAGGGTCGTTCCCAGGACCCATAGGGACTGTGGAAAAACCGCGGCCCCCATGAAAACAAAGGCCTTTCGATCAGAAAACGGAGCTAGCATGAAGGGGTCCTTGCCCCATCCGTACATGGCCGCCCCCTTCAGAAGTATGGAGCAGGCAATGGTTATTATGATCATGGTGAGCACCGAAGCGTTCTTTGCAGGAAAGATGGCAAACCGCTCCATCATGACCCCAATGGCAATCACCACGGTGAGAGTAAGAAAAAAGGCCAGCGGAAGGGGGATCTGCACGACGGTGGCAAAAAAAACCATAAAAAGCCCACCGAGCATTACAAACTCCCCCTGCGCGAAGTTGATGATTGTGGTAACATTGTAAATGATGTTAAAGCCAATGGCAACCAGGGCGTAGATGCTCCCGACGGTGACACCGGTTATCGCGTACTGAATAAGCTGGCTTGAAAAAGAGATTCCTTCCATAATACGACTAATCGGCCAATGCCCAGTCTCCGTTTTTGACAACCACCATCTCCAGGTCATCTTTGGACAGGCCATTGTGGTCGGTGGCCGAGAAATTGAATACACCGTGCTGCCCCACAAAGCCGGTCAACTGCTCAATAAAATCGCGGATCTTAGCACGATCCGGACCTACTGTCTCCAATGCCTTGACAGCAACGTTTATGGAGTCCCAGGCATGTCCGCCAAAGGAAGATATGGGTTCCTTGTATTTTTTCTCATAGGCATCCGTGTATTTCATGACGACCTCTTTCTGGACATGGCTGTCAGGAAGAAGACGTCCGATATTGACCCGTGCCAGGGGACAGAGCACGCCTTCCGCGTCCTTGCCACACAGCTCAATGTTTTTGTGGCTTCCAAAGCCGTGGCTCTGATAGAAAGGCAGATTGTCCATGCCAAGGGCCCGCCAGTTCTTCACGGCCAAGACCTGCGTGGGGCCGATAGACCAGTTCACGATAGCCTGGGCACCTGTTCCCCTTATCTTGGTCAACTGCGCTGTCAGGTCCGTGTCCTTGGGGCCATATCGCTCATCTGCCACAATACTAATGTCAAATTGGGGTGCAAAGGCAAGGAGTTCTTCTCGTCCGCTTGCCCCGAATCCGGTGGTACCTGTCATGATGGCCACCTTGGTAATCCCCTTGCCCTTCATGTGGGCAAGAATCCGTTGTGAAACGTGAATATCCGAGCCGGCCACCTTGAATACCCAGTGGCGCTTTTCCACGGGCATGACAATTTTCTTGCTGGCAGCGCACGAGATCATGGGTATCTTGGCGCTTTCCGCAACACTCACAATAGCCAGGGATGTGCCGCTGGTTGACGGGCCGATGACCACAGCTACGTTGTCCTGATTGATAAGTTTCTTCATCGCCACATTGCACTTGGTGGCGTCACCTTCATCGTCATATACGATCAATTCAAGCGGGTGGCCGTTAATGCCGCCGGCCGCATTTATCCGCTCGGCAATCATCTCGGCCGTCTTTTTTTCCGGTTCACCCAAAAATGAGGCCCGGCCTGTCACAGAAAAGATCGCCCCAATCTTGTATGGCTCCTTTACCTCGGCCTTCTTGGCACAGGAAAGCGTCAAGGCCGCGGACAAAAACATAAAAATGCCAACCCAGAGCACAATCACCAAGCTATTCTTTCTCTTATCCATAGCAGTCTCCTCCAATCAAATTCTGTTTTGCAGATATTTAAGCGCCAGTGACAAAAACTCCCTATATCGCCCCTTCACCTCCTTTCATACGAAAAAAGCCGCAAGCCTTTCGGCTCACGGCTTCTGATTGTCTTTCCAAACGTGCAAGCTCAACCAAGACATGGGCCGACAGCAACGCTGGCGTAATAGTAATAGTCGGCCCAGTACACTCTCGGCATGGGGAAAAATCTTTCTGCAAAGCTTTTAGAATGCATACAAAGATTCCCGGCTCCTGTCAACAAAAATAAGGGGGTTGATTATTCTTCGATTACAAAGTAAATATCCACGCCGAGGACGTGGCTTTGATCTGTGCCCTTGAAGCGGGCCGGGCGCTTATCAAACTCATGAATGCCTAAGAAAAAAATGCCTAGAATGCCTAAAATTGGGGTTGCACGTTCTGTTATTAACGTTAGGCACTTTTGGCATTTTTGGCATTTCGACTGCCTGGATCGAGAGGAATAACTCATGACCCCAAATTATCGTATGGCAACTGTTCCAGGGCTTGTAGTTTTATTGTCCTTGGCTGCCTTAGGTTCGGTTTCCTGTGCTTCGGCAGTCGCGGATAGTCAATACACTCGAACGACCCTTGGCGGTCTTCATGGCGTCTATGTGGTAGTCGGGACACTGAATCCTGAGATTGAAGGGCACGGAATCTCAACAGCCGCCTTAAAGGCAGACACGGAGCTACAGCTTCGCATGGCTGGAATCAAGGTGCTCTCTAAAAAGGAATGGGTCAAAACAAAGGGCGGACCTGTATGCTATGTGGAAGTGAGCATTGTCAGCGACGTCGCTTTGGCAGATGTTCTGGACTTCGACCTTTACGCCTTTGAAGTCACCGTTGAATTCAATCAGGACGTTGTTCTTGTCCGCGATACAGCCACACAAGCGCTTTGCCGCACCTGGTCAACCTCCTATCTGGGTATCACCAATAGCATACCCCGCATCGGGGGCAAGGTTAAAAAGATGGTCCAGAGATTTATCGATGCTTACCTGGCGGTTAACCCCGAACAGGCACAGGAATGAAAAAGGGACTCTTTGGGCTTATCACACTGGTACTTGCCGTTTCTTGCTGGACGGACGCTTCACTTGCCTCCGGGACCGTGGAAGTATGGGGTGTGGATGTCATCAACTTCGGAACGTACAGCGCTGCAATCCAGCAGATGGAAGATATTGCACATTCGCCCGGGGGTAGACGAAGAATCGTCACAAAGACAAGATTCTTGGAGGAAACCACGAGGATACCGGCTGTCCTTGGAACCCGCTTTGGGTTTAGATATGTGGTCAACGGAATTCCAAAAGAAGAAAAGGTCTGCATAAAAGTAAGAAAAATATATCCCGGCCTCAAAGACCCGAGAAATGACAAGTTGCTTTACAGCCATGAATATGTAAAAAAACACGAGATAGGTGAAGTCTACGGCACCGGATACGGGTTTGACCATGACTGGGAGTTAGTCCCCGGAGAATGGGTTTTTCAACTCCTTTATGAAGGCAAGATATTGGGCGAGATATCCTTTGAGGTTTACAAGCCTTAGGGCGAAAGAGGAAATCCTGATATGGACATATGGCAGATCCTTGGCACCTGTCTTCTTATGGGTATAGCAACCGGATATATTGCCAAGACAAAGAACAGATCCCCATGGATATGGGGGGCCTTAGGCTTTACCATATTCGGCATTATCGTGCACACACTGGTGGGAATCGTTGTTTTCTTTCTCTTTGCCTGATGAGAGACCTCTGCCCTCCTTGGCATGATAAGGAAGAAATGCGTAATCCCTCGATTTTCTTGTCAGTGGCAAAATTTTTTCACAGTGGCAAAGATTTGCCAGTTTCTTCTTTGTCATTTGCTTCAGCATTTCCCGCGTCCGCGGGATTCAATATTGACGGTCTCGTAAAAAGTCGAAAAACACCTCTCTCTGTCATTCCGGCGAACCCCGGATCGTGGTCCGGGGCAGGCGCCGGAATCCAGTTTATTCAGCTAGTTACAAAGGCTCTGGACTCCGGTTTTCACCGGAGTGACGA
>DAOUWN010000077.1 GCA_030667105.1 Deltaproteobacteria bacterium | reverse complement strand
TTGTTATAGACTGTATTCATGCTGAAAATGAAGGCGCTCATCTAAGGTGGCTCATCATATCTGATGCTTTAAGGGGAAAAGGAGTGGGTAGAAAGCTCATTAATAGAGCTACAGATTTTTGCAAAAACAAGGGCTACAAAAAGACATATCTCTGGACCTTCGAGGGACTTGATGCTGCAAGACACTTATATGAAAATGCAGGATTTAAGCTTATGAAGCAACGCAGTGGAGTCCAATGGGGCACCACGGTAAACGAGCAATATTTTGAATTAAGAAATGAATGAAGGCGCATAACCCATAAGGATTGAGACGACCTGAAAGGTCGCACTCAATCCAATGTTCATGAAGGCCGGGTTCGGAACTATATATAGGGTAATGAGAACGAGGGGGGTGAGATCAGGCTCAAATGATGGCTCTAAACCTTGACAGCAGCTCAAGTCCTGCTTCAGGGAGTTTCGAGAAACCAGGCGGCAAGGTCCAAACTGCCCCCGCAAGCGGTAACGCCAAGGTTATTGAGAACTTTCATCTACGGCGCAGACCAGATGACTTTTTCGCTTTTATTAAACAGCAAAACTGAGGAAGCGGGAACTCCTTCGTTTATCCCCGACTGCACATCTTTGAGGACAGCGCTTCCGAGCACAGCGCGCAACTTGCCGTCCTGGTCAAAGAGATTCAATGACGGGTCTCCTTTTGAATCCACCGTTAGCCAGAGACGAGATCGTCCATCCTTGTCAGACAGGGATAGATGTGTGCCTCGTGCATCCGAACCCAATGCAGCGCCACCGGGAGAATCATTGCCGGACAGGTAGAGGAAGGAGCTCCGCTCGCCCACCTCAAGCCTGATATCAGCCTCGCCGTCCTCGTCAGAAAGCCCCACATAAGGCTTGCCGCCCAGATCAAGCCCGAGCATGAGGCGAATCGTCCCGTCCTTGTCACGCAACGACATATGCGCGTCTCCGTATATGTCCATATCGAGCGAGAAGCGAATAGCAGCGTCTTTGTCAAAAAAAACCAGTCTCTGCTGATCCAGCACAGCACAGACCTTGCCCTTTTTGTCCACGATCTGAATCTTTTCTGCAGAAATCATCTTTGACGGCCCTGGCGGTGTCTCTGCCAAGGCCCATGGGGCCTTGAAAATCCTGGCAGAAAGTGCGCCACCAATAAAGCCGGCAATGACCACCAACGATACCATCAACGCATATTGTTTTCTGTTCATGCTACCCCCCCTCCTGTTTTCCGGCTTGAGTCGTGAAAATTCGAATGTCGAAATCCGAAACAATATCAAAACCCAAATGTTCCAAATTCAAAACAAATGTTGCTAACCACCTCGACTCTAACGTGTTTTGAGAATTTGCATTTTTGTCATTCGGATTTGTTTAGGATTTCGATATTTGAATTTCGGATTTTCCCGTCTCTGATAAGTGAATTAAATATGACCACTTTGACGTCATTTCGTTTTGCCAATTTGGGATACAGAATTTATGAGACGGGGCACCAGGTTAGGGTGTCACAAGAAAATGTTTTACATACCTCGGGTCAGGTTCATCCAATGATACCGAACCATACTCCTCTTCAAGTTCACCGAACAGGTTATCAAGAGGTTCCGCCTGTGTCTGGAACTCATTGGCGGCAAGCCCGGACCGCAGGGCCAGCCAGTCCCAAAAGGACTTCTTCATTTTTTCATCTACCCGGTAAGGCTTTTTCCCTTTTACCCAAAGATCTAGAAAGAAGGCCTTCAATTCCTCAGCCCGCAATGGTTCTGTCTTTTCCGGCTGGCCCAAGTGGTCTCGCGCCCAACAGGTCAGGAAAAGATTTCTGTAACTGACGGGCTGATATGTTTTCACGGGATGGGCAAAGGGCGTATGAGCAAAGACAAGAGAAAGAAGGTGATCCATGGCCATGATCTGATCAAGGGCTTCACGGCAACGGTTGATGTCTTCTATGCTTTTGAACTCACGATACGGGTCGCTACCCTCTGAAAAAGCAGCATAAAAAAGGGGGCGTTTCTTCAGGAGGCCACCCAGTACACCTTCCCAGTCATCCTCCCAGAAATTTAGTTCAAGGTCTCTGGCGACAAACCAGCTTTTCTTGATCCATTTTTCCGCCTTCCATTTTAGCTCTAGGGCAGCGCCGAAACCAACGCGGAAGACCTGGTTCAAAGGAAATTCTTCAAGTAAGGAAGGGGCCTTTTGAAGGTCCCCGTCCGTGAGTTTTCTGAGCCCAATGTTCAAATATCCACAGGCTTTTCTAACCACAGTGGCCAGGTCCTCTTTCTCTCGAGCCACAAGGCCGTCCGCAGACATAATTTGATTGCACATGGCGGAAAAGTCCATCTCGAGCCGCTCCAATGTGTGACTGTCTTCTACATATCTCAGGGCCATGAAAAAGGGATCCGTGTCCTGGATAAGCAGTGACTTTGAAACGGGTATGACTTCAAAAAGATCCGGTTGTTCTACCATATTCTGAGCGTCAGATTCTTTTTCTAAAAGACTCTGGGCGCTTAGGGGTTGATAGATCCCAACGGCTTCTTCAAAGGGAAGAAAACCCTTTTCAGCCAATCTGACATTTCGGAGTCTGTATATGTTTTCTTCTGTTTCAGCAGACAGAACCCCGGTCGCTTCCAAGAGGACCTGGCGCCACCTGTTGAGGTCGTACTCTGCAAGGCGGTCAAGGAATTCCTTTATGACTTGATAGTATTTTTCGTCTCGTACACGAACATAGAGCACGTCATCCAGAGAAAACCAACTCTCATCAAGATCAGATAGAGAATCATCTTCTTCGATGATTCTGACCTCGATGTTTTTGAAAAGACTGAGCTCAACAAGCTGGATATGTTCATGTAATCCCCAAGTCAAGAACCTCTGTGGATCCGCTTTTAGCAAAAGGTCGAACCATCGATTGACAGAATCGATCTCAAGCCGGTCCTTATGCCACAACTCCAGGTCCAACAGATACTGCCACTGATCATTAGAGGCACGGGACAGAATCGGGAGGGCATCCTCGGGTCCAATATCCTGAACCAGCCAGAACAGATCCTCTTCAGCCAGAGACTGAACCAAACGGGCAGGTGTCAACGATTCGAGGATCACATCAAGAGCCTTCTTAGCCGGAAGCGCCATTAGCTCCTTAGGGCTGAGGCTGGATGGGGCTCCAGGTTTTTCTGATGCCTTGGGGGTGGGTTTTTCCATAATGCGTTAGCGACATCCGTTATGACTGAGTTCAAGTCTCTTGGCGTCTGACCACAGACCCTCAAGGTCGTAGTAAATTCTCACAGGTTCGTAAAAAACGTGAACGATCACATCCCCGTAGTCCATGAGGACCCAGTGCCCATCCCGGAGGCCTTCTACGCCTAAAGACTTGATCCCCTTTGCCTTGAGGTCTTTTTCAATGGATTCCGCAATGGCGGACACCTGCCGATGAGAGCGGCCGCTACATATGATGAAATTGTCTGCAAAGGAAGCCAATCCACGCAAATCGAGAACAACCACATCAAAAGCCTTCATGGCTTGGACTGCCTTGATGTAGTCATTTATGGCCGGCTCTTTGGGTTGTGTCATCGGTAAAGCCTCTTTTTGTTTATGAAGTCTTCAACCGTGGTGGGGACCAGGAAACGGATGGAATGACCTTGCCTGATACACTTTCTGGTTTCCGTTGCTGAAATGTCTAGGTGGGTGATGTTCAGACAGAAGACAGAGCACAGGCGGGGATGATTGTATCGGTTGGATGTGCTGTCGTATTTGTACTCATCGGATATGTGGGTGAGGACAAATCTTCCCAGATCCTTCACTTTGGCCCCGGGTCTGGTCATGACAATGAAATGGGCAGTGGCGAAAAGCTGCTTATACGATTTCCACGTAGTGATTTCCGAAAAGGCATCCACTCCCACGATGAAATGGATAGTGCTTCCTGGCCCGAAATGCCCCTGGAAGTACCGCAAGGTCTCGATGGTATATGAGGGCCCTGAACGTGCCAGTTCCACGTCAGAGGCTTCCAAATAGGGGGTCCCCTTAACAGCCAGACGGACCATCTCAAGGCGGTCCTCAGCGCTGGCAATATCTCTGGCGTTCTTATGTGGCGGGCTGGCCGATGGGATTAACAAAAGCTTGTCCAGGTTGAAAGCCTCCCGGACTTCTACCGCGGCCCTGAGGTGGCCGATGTGTATAGGGTTGAAGGTCCCGCCAAAAAGGCCTAAGCGCACGTATACCCCTTACGGTGAAACCTTTGCAAGATCGTCATGTTCTGACTTGTCCATCCCCAAACACGACAAATTTTGTGGTGGTCAGCTCTTCAAGCCCCATTGGGCCATAGGCATGGAGCTTGGACGTGCTGATTCCGATCTCAGCGCCCAAACCGAGTTCGCCGCCGTCATTGAACCGCGTGGAGGCGTTCACCAGCACCACTGAGGCATCTACCTCCCGCAAGAATCGACGGGCACGACCATAATCTGAGGTCACAATCGCTTCTGTATGGGCTGAACCGAACTTGTCGATGTGCTCTATTGCTTCATCCATTGAGGAGACGATCTTGACCGAAAGGATCAGGTCCAGATATTCCGTTGGCCAGTCTTCCTCGGTGGCTTCTTTGGCCTCCGGCAAGATCCGGCAAGTCACAGGACACCCGCGAAGCTCTACGCCCGCATCTTTGAAACGCCTGGCCATTTTCGGCAAAAATGATTCGGCCACAGCTTCGTGGACCACGAGGGTCTCCATGGCGTTGCATACACCCGGCCGTTGCACCTTGGCATTGTATGCGATCTCTTCCGCCATACCAAGGTCAGAGGTCTCGTCCACATAAACGTGACACACGCCTTTGTAATGCTTGAGTACCGGGATCTTGGAGTTTTCAACTACAAACCGGATCAATCCTTCCCCACCCCTGGGGATGATGAGGTCCACAAGGTCTTCTTGAGCCAGCAGGGCGTTGACGGCAAGTCTATCCCTTACGGGGATCACCTGGGCAGCGCCTTCCGGTATGCCCGAGTCCCGCAAAGCCTCCTGGATGATGCGGGCCAAGGCGGCATTGGAATGAAAGGCCTCTGAACCACCGCGCAGGATCACGGCATTTCCGGCCTTCAGACAAAGTCCGGCGGCATCAATAGTGGCATTCGGCCTGGCCTCATATATCATGCCGATTACGCCAAGAGGGATGCGAACACGACCGACCTGAAGGCCATTGGGCCGCAGCCACATGCCCGTCACTTCCCCAACCGGATCAGCAAGCCCTATCACGTCGCGCAAGCCCTTTGCCATGGATTCAATCACTCCGTCACTGACTGTGAGCCGGTCGATCATAGCATCTGAAAGCCCCTTTTCCCTTGCGTATGCCAGGTCCTTCTCATTTTCCTCCTTGATCGCCGCGGCTTGATCCTGGAGTTTACTGGCAACGCGCTCCAAGGCCTCATTTTTCTTGTTTGTACCCAAAACCGATACTACCTTGGCAGCTTTTTTTGCGGCTTGTGCTATTTCACGCACAGTCTCTTCTATTGACATAGGGGGTCCTCCGTTTCGTCCAGAGTTATCACAAGGTTATCTCTGTGGATCACCTCATCGTAGTGCTTGTGCCCCAGTCGTTTTCTGATTTGGCTGGTTTTAAGTCCCATGACTTTCCTGATGTCAGAGGCCTTGTAGTTCACCAGGCCCCTGGCAAAGGCAGTGCCATCCGGGTCAAGGCAGCCGACCATGTCTCCTTCACGGAACTCCCCATCCACATCCATAATCCCAATGGGCAGCAAACTCCTGCCCTGTTTGCAGATGGCCCTTGCCGCCCCTCTGTCTACCCTAATAGCACCCTTTTCTTTGAGCGTAAAGGCGATCCAGCATTTTCTGCATGTCATTTTCTGCCTTCCAGGGAGAAAAACGGTTCCCACGTCCTTACCTTGAAACAGGCTTTTTAAGATGTTGGGTTTGAGCCCGCTTGCAATTACCATGGGGATACCGCTGGTGATTACCTTCTTAGCTGTTTGGACCTTGCTCGACATCCCCCCCGTGCCGAGCGCTCCAGGAATATCGCAAGCCGTCTGCTCAACCCTTCGGTCGATTTTCGAGATCAAAGGCACCAACGAAGCGTCTTTATGGACATGCGGGTCTTTGTCGTAAAACCCGTCAATATCGGTCAGGTTGACAAGCATCTGGGCGTCCATTAGGTGCGTGATCATTGCCGCCAAGTTGTCATTATCTCCAAACTTGAGTTCGTTCACAACCACGGTATCGTTCTCGTTGACTATGGGCAAAATCCCCCAATCCAGCAAAACATTCAAGGTATTGCGGGCGTTCAGGTGACGCCTCCTATTGCAAAGATCGTCTCGCGTGAGCAGAATCTGGGCCACTTTTTTCCTATATCGGCCAAAGGCCTTCTCATAGGCATGCATAAGGCTCGGCTGCCCTGCTGCTGCCGCAGCCTGTTTGTGGGGAATATCCGTGGGCCTTTCTCTCAAACCCACCTTGATCACACCCAAGCCAATGGCCCCTGAACTCACAAGGATCACTTGACGCCCCTCATCCATAAGCCAGGATATCTGCCGGGCGAGATGGGTGATCACGCTCGCAGCAGACTTATGATCATGGGTCAGAACGCCAGTGCCCACCTTGATCACAGCGCGTTTGACACGATTGAACAAGTCCGTCCGTATCTCTATTCGTTCCTGTTTCGTAGTCATATCTCAGCAAAAAAATCAGGCAGCGGCCCGCTGGGCAACTTCCACCAGCTCTCCCAAATGGGCTTTCAACGGATTCAGCCCTTCCCCCGTAAGTGCGGAAATAACCCAGATATCCGGATTCAACGGCTTTAGGAATTTGGCGACTTCGCCTGCCAGGGCATGGGCTCCTGGCTTGTCCACTTTGTTTAAGACAACGACTTGGGTGGCTTCTGAAAGCCTCGGATTAAATGACTGAAGTTCCAGATTTATCACCCGGTAGGGGCGCAAGACGTCCTCTGCCGGCAAAGCAGCAATATCGATGAGGTGGAGCAAAAACCTGGTCCGTTCAACATGTTTGAGAAATCTTATTCCCAGACCTGCCCCGAGGTGTGCCCCTTCAATAAGACCGGGAATGTCAGCGATCACAAAAGGATCGGCTCCCTCAGGTTCGACCACGCCAAGAGATGGTGTCAGAGTAGTAAAGGGGTAGTCAGCGATCTTGGGACGGGCTGATGAAAGCTTCGAGATAAGGGTCGATTTGCCAGCATTGGGCAATCCGATAACGCCCACCTCAGCCAGGAGCTTGAGCTCCAACTTCAGCTTGAGCATCTCTCCCGGTTCGCCCTTCTGAGCATATCTGGGCGCCCTGCTTCTCGAGGAGGCAAAATGCTGATTTCCCAGGCCTCCTCGGCCACCATGGACGGCAACAAAAGATTCGCCTGTGCCGGAAAAATCCTTGATGATACGGCCGCTTTCGGCCTCCTGTATCAACGTGCCAGGAGGAACCTCAATGATCAGGTCATTGCCATGTTTTCCTGTCTGTTGTTTCCCCCGTCCGTGGGCGCCTCTTTTGGCCTTGAACTGTCTTGCAAAAGAAAAGCTATAAAGCGTGTTGGTTCGGGATGTGGTCTTGAAAACAACATCACCGCCCTTGCCGCCATCACCTCCGTCTGGCCCCCCTTTGGGAACGTATTTTTCTCGTCGAAAGCTCACACAACCGTTACCGCCGTCCCCAGCCTGGACAATGATCAGCGCTTCGTCAACGAATTTCATTGCTATCGATGTAACTTCTCAAAAAGTTCGGGCTGCACGGTTGCAATAAGCGCAGGGGATGAAGGCTTTTTCTGAAAGGCGATATCTTTGTTATTGGTACAGCCTTTGCGCAGTGGCCAGATATCTATTCTTGCTGGCAAGGTCAAAGAGAAGCCGTTTTGCGTGGATGCAGGACCAAAATCCCAAGACACAAGATGACTGCCGTCATCGGTCATTCAGGAAGAAAGGGTCCTAAGGGCTCGCGCAAAAATAACTTCACATTTTGGCATCTCAGCTTCAGCCCATCTTTGACCGATGCCTCATTCGCAAACTCCTCGAAATAGCCAGCTATTCCTGCGGTTTTGCTCAATCGGATCGGCCA
>DAOUWN010000190.1 GCA_030667105.1 Deltaproteobacteria bacterium | reverse complement strand
GGCCTACCCAAACCCTTTTGATATCATGGAACGTACCAAAAAGAGAGCCCCCGGACCCATTCCAGGGGCTCACCAAGGAGGTTGCTTACAAAAACTCACAAGAGGTTTTGCATACAACGCTATGCTGAGTATCAGAAAGGCCCGGAAAAGTCAAGCCCCGGTTTCCGGTTTGACCATGCCTTTTAAGGTGTCGGGATCTTGATGGAGATGATCCCTTAAATGAGTTTTGCAATTCGTTCCAGAAATCCGAGGCTTGTGGATATCCCCACAGGCACCGTGGCCGCACGTATGCCGCAGGGTGTCCGAAAGAATATCATGGCCATAACAGGGGCGTCAACAGCAGATATTGAAATTATTTTTGCGTGCATCCATTTTAGGGTTGGCAAGGGATATTGACTGTATTATCTATACTAGCACGTCAAGCTAGAAAGGTGGTGAAAGCAAGTGGCAACAATGTTTATCAAGAACTTTCCTGACGAGCTTCACAGGCTGGCAAAGGCAGAGGCGGCTCTGCAGGGCGTGACGTTAAGAGAAATTGTGGCAGAGGCGCTTAGGGCCTATTTGATGAAACAGGGAGACAAAAGGGCCAAGAAGAAAGGAGGGGATGCCTGATATGGAGCAAAGTCTTGTAAATAAAATGCATGAACGGTTGGGATGCTACGGCTGCAAATTCGCTGACAAAGAGAATTTGGGCAAGGATGCCTGCTGCAAGTACAACGGTCGTATTGAAGTCGACGATGAGGGCAAATGTAAGATGCGGGAGGAGACTTCTGACCGAACTTGGACACACTAGAGGCATTTGTTCTAAGTGGCATGGACAGAAAGGAGGGGTGCCTGAATGACCGTTAACGTCAGGCAAGAATCTAAAGGAGCTGGTTTTAAATGGGTGTAACAATCCAAGTTAACACCTTAAAGAACTACTTAGAGAAACAGACGAAAGGGGGCGGCGTGTAATGGCAAAAGTATGCAGGCGGCGAGACAGATAGGTGCTGGACTTCTACGATCAGGACGGGATGAGGCGTTGGCGCACGATGCCCAAAGGCGCGACAAAGGATGACGCCAATGAGGAACTTGGCAAACTCGTAACTAAGGTGAGGCGCCGTGTCTACAGGTCGGCCAAGGATATACCAAAGTTTGAAGCTGTGGCCGAGGCCTGGCTTGCGTATAAAAACCCCCCGGATTCTTATAACCACGTGGGAGACATACGAGGGCCATGTCAAAAATCATTTCAGTGACTTTGATGGGCTAAGGATGGACCTGATCGCAACCGCAGACGCAGAGGCTTTCATCTCCAAGTACCAGGAAAAGGAAGTCCCCATCGCTACTATCCGAAAGATCCTCGTCACCCTCAATCAAATTTTCAGTTATGCCATTCGTCATAAGCACATTGAACAAAACCCGTTAGCAGTAGCCGAAAGGCCTAGGGAGAGTACACAGGAACGAAAGCAGAAAAGGGCCAAAAAAACCAGATGCAGATTTTGACAGCGGAGCAAATTCAGGCGTTCCTTGATGCAGAGACAGACCCAAAATACCATACCCTGTTTATGGTAGCGACGTTCACAGGTCTGAGACAGGGAGAACTATTGGGCTTGAAATGGCCTGAGATCGCTTGGGATGCCAAACAGGTGCATGTACAGCGCACATTTAATCTCTGTGGGTCAATTCCTCGAAGCTTGCTTCGATTAGGATAAGAAAGGACCTTATGGATATACCTCGAGGCTTGCCTCGGGGTAATTCATTTAAGGGGCGCTGGTTTGATACCAAGACGTTAGAATCCGAGCGACGGGTTGATATCGGACCTAAGACCATGGGCGCGCTCAAGAAATGGAGACTAGCCTGCCCTGAAGGCCGCTGACCTGCCCAAAATCAGGTTTCACGACCTCCGGCATACATTCGCAAGCCACTTGATAGGGCAAGGCGAAAATATCAAATATATCCAGACCCAGCTTGGTCATTCTAACCCTACTGTCACATTGAACGTGTACGCACATCTTATGAAAGAAACCAATCAGGCGGCTGCTTCTAAACTGGAGGAAACGGTCCTGGGGGGCCAATAGTAGCAATTTGGTAGCAATTTGAGAAAAGCTATTTTATGGACATGCTCAACCGTCTAAAAATACAAAAGGCAACCGCTGTGGCTGCCCTTCATTCCTGCCTTTTATCTTCCGCAGGTGCCGTAACTTACTGTTTTTACTTGGTAGGCGGTCCGAGATTTGAACTCGGGACTTCCACCGTGTGAGGATGGCACTCTCACCGCTGAGTTAACCGCCCATAGATCTTGTCGAACAGACTGCGCGTTACGTAAAAATCCTGGCCCAGAGGACCAAGTTTTCAATGTAAAAATAAAGGCTGCGAGGTCCAAAGTCAAGGTTTTTTGGTGATAGTCCAGCCCGTATTCACCCTAACGTTCCCTCGTTCATGCATTTTCTGAGATCTTCCATTTCACGGGCGGTCAGCGTTCGGTAGCTTCCGGGCTCTAAGGTCCCCAACCGGATCGGACCATATCGGATCCGCTTCAATTTCATTACGGGGTGCCCGACAACCGCGCACATGCGCCGAACCTGCCGGTTTCTTCCTTCCCCTATAGTGATCTCAAGCCAGGTATTTGTGCCGGTCGTACCCGCTATCCTTACCTGGGCAGGAGCGGTGCGCCGGCTATCCAACACAATGCCGGACCGTAGGCGGCCCAAGGCCTCGCGAGCAGGCAGACCCTTGACCTTGGCTCGATAGGTCTTGGAAATGCCGTACCGGGGATGTTGAAGCTGGTGGGCCAGTTCTCCATCGTTTGTCAGGATAAGGAGCCCTTCCGTATGATAATCAAGCCGACCGACCGGAAAGAGACGTGTCTTGATCTTCTTGACAAGGCCGGCTGTTGTGGGACGGCCTCTGGGATCACGGGACGTGGTCAACACCCGTTTCGGCTTGTTGAGCACGATAGTGACCTTTGGCTCAGAGCCGCGGACAGGACGGTTGTCCACACGTATGGCATCCTGCCCACAAACGACCTGGGTGCCGAGCCTGCGAACAACCTTGCCATTAACCTTAACGCGGCCCTCACGGATCAGCTTTTCAGCCTCGCGCCTGGAGGCAATGCCGGCTCGAGCCAGGACTACGTGGAGTCGTTCGGCCATGCTTCCCCCAGATCCCGCAGGTCCTTCAGCGACGGCAGATCGCCGAGATCTTTCAGGTCAAACAGCTCCAGGAAGCGCTTGTTGGTGCCATAAACCATGGGCCGGCCCGGCAGGTCTTTGCGGCCCAACACACGAATGATCCCCCATTCAAGGAGAGTCCGAAGTATCCCGCCGGAATCAACCCCCCTTAAGTGCTCTATATCGCTTCGAAGCACAGGTTGTTTATATGCAATAATGGCAACAGTTTCCATGGCTGCACGGCTCAAGCGGGCAGGTCTTGTCTGCTTGAGCCGCCTGGTCCAATTCCGGTATTCAGGACGGGTGCGAAACTGGTATCCACCGGCAACCTCGCTCAAGAAAAACCCCCGCTTCTCGGACTCGTACTCTTCGGCCAGCCTGGCGAGGGCGCTGCGTATGGTTTTGCGGTCTTCGACCTCCAGAATCGACTTGATCTTGTCAACGGTAATGGGAGATTCAGCTACAAAGAGCAAGCTTTCAATAATGGCCTTCAGATTATCCATTGAAAATCCTAATAACCCCTGATTCTACATGCTGCATTATCCGTATCACCTGGATTCTCACCATCTCCAGGACAGCCAGGAAAGTGACAATGATCTTGCCCTTGGCGGCCTGTTTTTCAAAAAGCTCTTCAAACGTAACAGAGCCTTTTTGCTCCAGGATGTCTGCAATCTCCAATATTCTACTCTTAACAGAAATAGTGTCTGCCGTAATGTTCAGGAAATATTCCGGAGATACCCGTTTGATGATTCGCTGAAAGGCGTCCATGAGTTCAAAGAGGCTAACTTGCACGAAATCGCGGGGTTCTTCCCCGGCAGATTCAGAGATCTCGTCAGTTCCACGGATGAACACGTCCCAGCCGAGCCGGTCCCGGTGTGCCAGATCTTCTGCAGCATATTTCAATTGCAGGTACTCCTCCAAAGGCCTTACAATCTCCATGCGGGGATCTTCTTCGTCCTCTTGTTCCTCCTGGACGGGCAAGAGCATGCGGGATTTGATGTGGGCCAGGGTGGCTGCCATAACGAGAAAATTTCCGGCCACATCTATGTTCATTACTTTCATCAACTTGATGTATTCCAAATACTGCTCGGCAATCGAGGCAATGGGAATGTCATAAAGATCCACTTCGTTCTTTCTCACAAGATGCACGAGAAGATCCATTGGACCATCAAAGAGATCTCCCAGGTGTATGTGATACGTTGTGTGGCCTTGTACCTGTTCTGTCATAGGGATAGAAAATGCCTAACACGGACAAGCCGGAAAATTCGAAGCACGTGCTGTTCTCAAGGCGTCAGCCGCAAATCCGAAATTCGTGCTATTCTCAAGGCGCAAGCCGCAAACAAATCCAAAATACAAATATTCCAATGTTCAAAACACGGAAACTGAATAGTGCCGGCTTGGCATTCAGTTTTGATCATTTGGATTTTGAAAATTGAACGTTTGTTTGCGGCTGACGCCTTGAGGCCAGCACGGATTTGCGGCTGTCGCCTTGAAGACAGCACGATATTCGAATTTAACATGCTGATTTACAAAGAGGTTTCGTCGCATAACACAATTTTCTTGCCAGAAAAAACACCAATTTCACAACTAACGGACTAAATCCTAACTGCTGCCCGGACCTCTTCCATGGTCTGGCGGGCCACTGCCCGTGCCTTCTGATTTCCATCTTCGATAATGGCCCTGACCGTATCCGGCCGGGTTTCATAAAAGGATCGTTTCTCGCTGATAGGCTCTAGGGTCTTGACGAGATTTGCGGCCATCATTTTCTTGCACTCCACACAACCGATTTTGGCCTCCCGGCATTCCGGATCGATGCCTTCAACAGTCTCACGATCAGAGTAGAGCTGATGAAAGCTGAAGACATTGCAGATGTCAGGGTTTCCGGGGTCGGCCCGGCGTGCCCGCTGCGGGTCTGTAATCATCTGCCCGACCTTGTTCTCGATCT
>DAOUWN010000154.1 GCA_030667105.1 Deltaproteobacteria bacterium | reverse complement strand
TGATCCATGAACTGCGAGAGCTGGCTTGTGCCAAAAAACTCCTTAACTACAGCAGAAACCGGCTTGGAATTGATCAGGTCGTGTGGCATTAAAGTGTCGATCTCCTGAAGGCTCATACGTTCCTTGATGGCCCGTTCCATCCTTACCAAGCCAACGCGGTATTGGTTTTCCAAAAGCTCCCCAACAGCCCGCACTCGCCGGTTCCCCAGGTGATCAATGTCGTCGGCCGGCCCCTGCCTGTCCTTCAATTCGACTAAGGTCTTGGTCGTGCGTAAAAGATCCTCTTTCATTAGCGTACGCACGTCGAGAGAAATATCCTGCCCCAAGCGGATGTTCATCTTTAGACGACCTACGGACGAAAGATCGTAATGGGAAGAGCGGAAAAAAAGCTGGCGACACAATTCACGCGCCACTTCGATGGTAGGAGGATTACTGGGCCTAAGCCTTCTGTAAATCTCCAAAAGAGCATCGTCATGGGTCTCCACCTTGTCAAGGAGCAGGGTCTTTCTGATGGAATCACCGCTCGTAACACCGTCGATGTACAAGACGTCAAAGGACGAGAACCTGGCCCCCAGTATCCTATCAAAGATCTCCTCATCAACGGCCTCGTTGTGGGTGGCGACAAGCTGTTCGCTCTCTGGGTCCACCAACGTGTGAGCCAGGACTCTATTTTCTACATCTTTAGGTTCGATTGGTATGCGTTCAACTCCCGCATCAACAAGTTGACGGATAGTCTTCTTTGTGAACCGGTTCCCCTTCTTGGCGATAATCTCGCCAGTGACCGGATGTTTCACCGACTTGGAGACACGCTGATCCTTAAGAAGCTCTTCATCAAAGGCCTTGTAAAGGCGCTTTCCCTCCACCAGAATTTTTTCTGTGCGGTAGAAATAGGCCAAGATCTCCTCGCCCGAGTATCCAAAGGCCTTAAGAAGCAATGTGACAGGGAATTTGCGGCGCCGATCGATCCGGACATAGACAACATCCTTGGGGTCGATCTCCAGATCTATCCAGGATCCTCGTACAGGGATAATCCTTGCCGTATACAGAACCTTGCCGCTGGAATGAGTCTTGCCCTTGTCGTGATCAAAAAACACCCCGGGGGACCTGTGAAGTTGGCTTACCACGACCCGCTCAGTACCGTTGACGATGAAGGTGCCCCGGTCTGTCATCAGGGGGATGGTGCCAAAATAGATTTCCTGTTCCTTGATATCACGAATATTCTGAACACCTGTCTCCTTGTCCGTATCATATATGACAAGTCGAACCGTAATTCGAATCGGAACCTCGCACGTCATTCCCTTGTGGAGGCATTCGTGTTCGTGATACTTCACATCCCCGAAGCTGTATGAAACAAACTCAAGATAAGCCGTCCCGGTAAAATCCCGGATGGGAAAAACGCTGGTAAAGGCGGCCTGAAGGCCCACGTCTTCTCTTTTCTCGGGCGGAACGTCACGCTGCAAAAAGCGGGCATAAGAATCCCGCTGCATTTCGATCAAGTTTGGAAACGGAATAACCTTTGGAATCGTTCCAAAGTTCCTTCTTAGGCACTTACTTCCCGAAAGCCTGTTTTGCATAATATCTCCATGTTCGTTACTTGATTTCTACAGATGCACCTGCTTCTTCCAGTTGCTTCTTGACCTCTTCAGCTTCCTCCTTTGAAACCCCCTCCTTGACCGGTTTCGGGGCTTCATCAACAACGGCCTTGGCCTCTTTCAAACCCAGACCGGTAATGGCCCGGATTGCCTTGATGACCTGAATCTTCTTGTCACCTATTTCGCTCAGAATGACATCAAATTCCGTCTGCTCCTCTGCCTCGGCAGGGGCAGCGCCTGCGACGGGTCCTGCGGCCACAGCCATTGGAGCTGCAGCTGAAACGCCGAATTTATCCTCAAGCTCTTTGGCCAATTCAGAGAGTTCAAGCACCGACATATTAGAAACAAATTCTATTACATCCTCTTTCGTAACATCAGCCATTATATGCATCCTCCTCTATTAATAAAGATCGCTACGCGATTTTATAAAACGCGGCTACGCCGCTCAAGAAAAAATCCCCGCACTGTCAAGTTCTTCGGTTTAAGCGGATGCCTTCTGCTCTTTAATGGCGTTCAAGACACCCAAGAAACTTCTTGGCACACCAATTAGAACCGTTACCAATGATCTGGCAGGTCCGTTAAATACGGAAAGCAGTTGTCCCAGCAAGGCCTCGTGGGACGGCAGCCTGGAAAGTCGTTTGATACCTTCCATATCAACAACCCTGCCATCAAGGACGCCAGCCTTGACTTGCAAGGCAGCATGCTCTTCGCCGAACTTCACAAGCACTTTGGCCGGGGCGACCGGATCGTCATAGCTTATGGCCGCCGCAGAAGGTCCGGCAAAATAGTCCTTCAAGAGCGCTGTGTCGGTTCCGTCCGCAGCCCTTGACATGAGTGTGTTCTTCACTACTCGGTACTCAACCGATGCCTCCCTAAGTTGCCTTCGCAACCTATTCATGGCAGACGTATCAAGGCCTCTGTAGTCCGTAAGAACTAGCGCTTTAGCCTTGGATAGCTTTTCGTGAAGGGCCTCTACCAATTCTTTCTTTTCCGCTCGCTTCAAAAGTCTGTAACCCCTCCTTTCTTATCTGCCTGAACCACAAGGTAAGACCAGAAACCATGCCATCGGCCGCCTGCCGGCAACTAGCCGAAAAGAGAAATGCTCAACAGCATGTCGATATACCCCATATGGACTGCCTCGGCAGGCGAGTGACGCTTTAAACACCTTGTTCGAAGGCATACCTGCGGTCTTTGACAGACTATTTTTTTGCTTCCCCAGTAAGCTCTCAATAACCTGGGGATTTATTTCAGAATGGTCTTTACATGGGCAGGATCTATCTTAATGCCAGGCCCCATAGTGGACGAAACGGAAATCCCCTTTAGATATGTGCCCTTGCTGCTGGCCGGTTTGAGACGAATGATCGTATCGAGAAAGGAAGTGAGGTTTTCCAACAGCTTTTCCACGCCAAAAGATACTTTCCCCACTGACGCATGAACAATACCCGCACGTTCGACTTTGAAATCAATCTTGCCTGCCTTCAAATCCTTTACAGCGCTGGCCACTTCAAACGTAACAGTGCCGGTTTTTGCATTCGGCATCAACCCCCTGGGCCCAAGAATCTTGCCAATACGCCCGACCGCGCCCATCATGTCCGGAGTCGCAACAGCTTTGTCAAACTCCAGCCAGCCTTTCTTGATCTTTTCCAGCAGGTCGTCGTTTCCCACAAAATCCGCCCCTGCTTCCCTGGCCTCCGTCTCTTTCTCACCCTTTGCAAAGACCAAAACCTTGACTTCTTTGCCCGTGCCATTCGGCAACATGACTGAACCGCGGACCATCTGATCGGCATGCCTGGGATCTACCCCCAAACGCACCGCAACATCAATGCCTTCATCAAATCCAGCGTAAGACATGTCCACGGCAAACTTCAATGCCTCCGCAAAATCGTAAGTCCTGTTCCGGTCAATTCGCATTGCTGACTCAATAAATTTTTTCCCGCGTTTTCTCATAGTAAACTCTAGAACCCCTTTCGCCATCAAACTACTTCAATCCCCATGCTTCGAGCCGTGCCTTCTATGATCTTGCAGGCGCTATCCAAGTCGTTTGCGTTCAAATCCACAAGCTTCATCTTGGCAATTTCTTTCACTTGGGGCCGTGTCACTTCGCCGACCTTGTCCCGCTTTGGGTCACCGGCGCCCTTGGCAATCTTGGCTGCCTTCTTCAGCAGGACTGATGCGGGAGGCGTTTTTGTGACAAAGGAAAATGAGCGATCGTGATAAACAGTGATCACTACCGGTATGATCATTCCCTCTTGGCCAGCCGTTTTTGCATTAAAGGCTTTGCAGAATTCCATGATGTTGACGCCCTGCTGTCCCAAAGCTGGGCCAATGGGTGGGGAAGGGTTGGCCTGCCCGGCTGGAACCTGCAACTTGATCGAACTTATCATTCTTTTTGCCATGCGCTTTGTGCTCCTAAGGTGTTTTTAGCTACTACAATTTTTCGTAACCGTTCACGGGTTCAGACGCCTACACCTTGCTTACCTGAACAAAGTCCAACTCTACCGGAGTGGGCCGCCCAAAAATGCTAACCATGACCCTGATTTTGCCCTTGTCTGGTTTCACGTCTTCCACTGTCCCTGTAAAGTTCGTGAAGGGACCGTCAATGACTCGGATGTCCTCTCCCGGCTCAAACAGATATTTCGGTTGAGGCTTGAGCTTTCCGGCCTCTACCTGGCCCAGGATCTGTTCGGCCTCCGCATCAGTCAGCGGGGCAGGCGTGTCTCGACCCCCCAGAAAGCCGGTTACCTTTGGCGTGTCCTTTACTATGTGCCACGTGTCCTCATTCAGCTCCATCTGCACAAGAATATAGCCAGGGTAGAACTTCCTTGAGGATGTCTTTCTTTTTCCCTTGACCAGTTCCACAACCTGCTCAGTAGGGATCAAGACCTTGCCAATATGCTCAGGATGAGCCGAAGATGCAAACTGCTCTTCCAGGGCAGCTTTCACCTTGTTCTCATACCCCGAGTAAGTATGAACTACATACCATTTAAGAGCCACGCTTTATCCTCATTAGTCAGACGTCTCGGATTTTCTGCAACTTATTGCAAATATATGACTTTGCGAGACCTGGACTTTTGTCTCGCGCATGGAATGGTGGAATGTTGGTCTCCAAAGGAAGGTACACATTTTTTGACTTCCCTCTGTGAAAAAAATTTTACCAACAAACCACTGTCCCATCTTCCCATAACCCCCGCCTGCGGCAGGCAGGCATTATTCCATCATTCCATTTCAGCCGTCCGCCTGCGGGCCGTAGCCTTCGGCGGAGAGCTCGTAGCCATGGGCTACTATGGCGAAGTCGGCTATTTCAACATTCTCCCGCCGTGGCGGGAGGAGCGAAGCGAACTGAGTTCGTCAAAACCCAATTAGGAGTTGTGAGTCTCACTGAAGCACCAAACGAATCAGAGAGGACAGCCCCACGTCCACCAAACCAAGAAACGCAGAAACAATAAACACCAGGACAATGACAACGGCCGTAGATGCCATGGCATCTTTTTTGGAAGGCCACGCAACCTTCCTGAGTTCTATTCTTACCTCCCTGAGAAACTGTGTCGCCTTCCCCCAAAAGGCCAGTTGAATCACCCGCCCTGAGGGCGTGATTGCCTTGGGAACCTCCTTCTTACCCTTCACTAACTCCTTTGGCTCAGCCTTTTTCTGATGTGTCAAGTCTGAGACCAAGGGTTTCTCAGGGCCCCGCTGGAGATTATTCTCCTTAACGGCCTTTTTTCGACCCTTCTTCTTTGTCGATGCTGGCCTTTTCTTCTTGAGACGTCCCATGAATCTCCTTTTTTGGCGGACACCTCGTATAGTGGCAGGCCAGGAGGGATTCGAACCCCCATCACCCGGATTTGGAGTCCGGTGCTCTAACCGTTAGAGCTACTGGCCTGCAATAAGAGTACGTCCCTTCCAGGTCCGCCACATTTCAACCAACTACTTGGTCTCCTTGTGCAAGGTATGTGTCCGACAAAATCTGCAGTACTTCTTAAATGCAAGCTTTCCCTGCGTTGTTCGTTTGTTCTTGGTTGTCGTGTAATTCCGGCGCTTGCACTCGCTGCAGGCCAACGTAACAATGATCCTCACGTTTTCACTCCTTCTGTGTTTGGCTCGTTATGCCCGCTATTCCAGTATCTCGCTGATCACGCCGGCCCCTACCGTACGACCACCTTCGCGAAGGGCAAACCTGAGCTCCTTCTCCATTGCTATGGGAGTAATCAGCTCACCATGTATCGTTACATTATCCCCAGGCATCACCATCTCCGTGCCTTCCGGAAGCGTCACCACTCCCGTCACATCCGTCGTC
>DAOUWN010000234.1 GCA_030667105.1 Deltaproteobacteria bacterium | reverse complement strand
TGGTTAACACGCATGGTGTGAAAGTGCGCCACCCCCGGGAACATCTCAGGCTGGTCACAGTACCGGCCGATGACGCCACCGCCGTATCCGAACACACCGACAATGCCGCCGTGCTTCCAATGGGTCCTGCCGTGCTCATACGATAATTCCAGTACGCCCAAGAGGTCATCGCAGCATTCCTGCGGCATCTGGTAATCGATCCCTTTTGGATTCTCCATCCTGGCCTCATGTTCGCGCTTGATGTCCGAAACAAAGCTCGTCCACGGCCCGGTTTCCAGTTGATCGATCAAAGGAGTTTTGTGTTTGAATTCAACCATATTCCACCTCCATTTGATTATTTGATAAATCTGTTGGTAGCCCGTTTCCGCTCACAAAAATACCCGCCCTCACCTCCTCTCAATGTCCTATGATCTCTGTGCATGGCAAAGAAGAGCACAGAGAAAAAGTGTGTGTTACTGTCAAACGGAATTCTTAAAGTAAAGATGAAAACACGCTTATGCAAGATTTGCCTATAGACTTATTTGCGCGGTTTGTCAACAAAAAAAACCTTGGATTATAGGCTCGTTTTCGGTCTCGTTGTGGTTAAAAACCGCGAATCCTCCAAACCTTGAAGGGCTGAATGAAATCTCGAGATATGCCTTTTCACATGGCCTCTGATCACAGGCATGTCCGGGGCGGCTTGATCGCAGGCATCGGCAAGGGCTTCGAACATGTCTGACAGGTCTTCTTTGCAAAGAGAACGGCAATGCTGAAGGAAACCGTTCACAAACCCCACATGAATGGTCTTGTTTTGTTCCTTTGTCCTGAGACCTTCAACAAACCCTTCAAGGGATGCGCCCAAGCAATCGTCATCGGCCCACGCAACAGCGCCCACACCATCTAAGCGGTCCAGCCGCATCCTCAAAGACAGATTCAACAGAAAAAAGAGCAAGCCCTCATGTGCTGAAACCCCTTCCGAACGTTCCATCATGGAGCCGTATTGCCTGGCAGTGACCAGCCTGACATCCAGGGATTCTTCCGCTGCCCTCACTATGAAGTCCCCTGCCGCATGGTGCCATGGGAAGATCTGTTCAAAGGTCTCCACATCATAATACAGGGTCAAAATCCTTGCTGCCTGACGGTATATCTGTGACGAGTGCGAAGGACGAAGGTGGTAATGACCCTTGTCCGTATCCCAAAGGACGAGTCCCTGAAAACCATCCTCACTGTCAACTGAAAGGTGGAATTCGTGATATCCTTCAAACCAATCCGCCAAAAACATAAGAAGGAACGTGTCAGCCTCACCGTTATGCCCTGAACTGCAAGAGGCTTCACCGTAGAAATAGGCCTGGGGTAAAAAAGGGAAATCATATTTTCTCCCAAGATGCTGCAACATGTCAAACTCGCTGCACAGCCGGGCCTTTCCCCTTGCCGACACAGCTACGTTCATGACAAAGGGGACGCAGATCCCACTGACCATCACCTCGATCCTGGCCGGGTGGTAGTCGCTGCCGTGCTTTTCCGCATAAATCAGGATCTCTTCAATATCAGACAAAAGGACATCTCTTGCCAGTCGCCTTGCCGTAGCATCAACGAGCAGTCCATAGCCGCCTCTTGAGATAACCTGCGTAATCCCCTTAAAATACCCGCTATAACTTAAGGCAGAACCGTCACGCGCACCAGCCTCGCAACGAGTCATGCGCATGGAAGCCTGGAACATCAGGTCATTGAAGGGGACAGGACCTTGAGGGGTTGGGGAGAGGCACTTAATCCTGGGTCGGTGGGCTTCAGTCAAGGCTTTGGTTCGGAGCGCCAATGAGGTAACTCACGGGATTCGCCCCAATTGGGAACATTCAAGTGATGATGAAAGCGAGCTAAGGATGTAGGTGTTAAGAGCATTTCCGATTCAGGGATTCCGAAATAATTTTAGGCACTTTAGGCATTTTAGCTCACTTTAGGCATTTATTATGCCAAGCCCAGCACCCCGCCATGGACGGCCATACAAGGCGTATGGAAGGTCCCAAATGTAGACTCACCGATACTGCTCCAGCTCTTTCAGAAACTTCGGCTCAACGTCAAACCCGTTGGCCAGGGCCTTATCGCAGTGCTCAACGGCCTCCTTATGTGCCCCCTTCTCAAAATAAGCCAGCGCCAGGTTATTGTGGGCAACCGCAAATGTAGGATCAAGCTCTAAAGCCTTATTGGCGGCGGCAATCGAATCATCCAGTCGCCCCTGCATAAAATAGGCGCTGGCAAGGGTACTGTGGGCCTGGATAAACTCTGGGTTAATGGAGACCGCTTTTTCCAGGAAATCAACCGCCGTCTCCGGTTCACCCCTCTGCACATAGGCAAAACCAAGGTTTCCATAAGGCTGGGCAAATTTCGGCCTGACCGCAATGGCTCGCTTATTGAAGTTGATACAGGCGTCCAGATCTCCCTTATGAAGAGAAATGCCACCCAGGGCCACATAGGCCTCTCCAAGGGTGGGGCATTCATTAACGGCTGCCATAAGTTCTTCCACGGCCTCATCCCACCTGCTCTCCGCGATCAGGCCCACGGCGAGGTTGTAATGCGTGGTGCCGCACTCAGGGCTCTTGACCAGGGTCTGTACCTGTTTCTCAATGTATTCTCTAGTTGTCTTTGGTTCTTTCATAAAGTTCCTCTTTGGGCGGTTGGCCGGTTTGCCCGTTGAGCCCGTTTGGCCCGTTGACGCTTTTGCCAACTAAACGGGCCAAAAAAGGAGGGAATAAGTCCAAGGACCCATTCCCTCCTTAAGTGGCATGTTCTTCATAGAAGCTGGCACCATACCACCCGCGAATTATTCAATGACATCCGTTGAAGTCGAACGAGGCGCCTTGTCAGCAAAAGGATTGTAGAGTTTCATCGTTGCACATCACTAACGTCCCCCTGTGCCCCTTCCGGATATACTCCTGCCTGCAAGAGGCTTGTAAAGCTGTATAATTGCATACTTCATGATGTCCAGGCTATTATTATCCGTTATAAAGCCCATCAAGGTATTCTCTCCCTCTTCCGGAAGCACACACGCATTTGAAGCATCGAAGGTCATGTCCGAGAAGCCCTTTGCAAGTTTCTTTTGTTCCTTCTTGTTGACAGGTACCTGAATTGCTTTTTTCCCGTCTATTTCCTGAATCTGATCTGCCAACCCGGCATCTTCAATCTTCTTGAGTTTTTCGTCATCCAAAAACACATTGATGTAATAATCCGCCATCTGCACACCTCCTCAATAAAATCGCTCTGCGATTTTATATAACGTCCGCCTCCGGCGGACTCAAAAGAAGATAATTCCTCTTCATACGATATGGTTTCTGCCGAAAACGCGCACCCCCCCTTTCGTTCGTAGAACTTCCTTGTTTACACGGTAAGCATGCTACTCCAAAAGACCAGTTTCGTATATTACAACACTGCTCCCCTGTCAAGAGCAGTGAAGCATCAATAAAACGGATGAAACCGCAACCCAATGCAAAAGCGGTACAATTGTGACCCCTTTAACCTTGACGGTCTCGTAAAAAGTCGAAATCCACCTCCGGCGGACTGTCATTCCGGCGAAAGCCGGAATCCAGTTTGTTCAGCTAGTTACAAAGGCTCTGGACTCCGGTTTTCACCGGAGTGACGACTTTTTACGACTTCATCAGCCTTGACACACAAGGCCATATCTCCCTATAGTCCCGCACAAAAAGGGGAGTTCTGTATCATTCTTTCCTCGGGAGTAAGAGTCTGAATGGAATTTCAGAATTGCGTCAGAAATGAGTATGGCAAGTGTGATGTCCCGTCCAATACAATTCACAGAATAAAGGACGGGTTACGAAAATTGGGGCTCGACGTTGGATACTCCACCTTTCGAGTGTCGGACAACATTTATTGGGGGCGCGTATGGATTGATTCAATAAGGATAGTCTGTAATGGAAAAGGCATCACCCCGGAGCTTGCGGAGGCCAGCGCCTACGCAGAACTGGCTGAACGCCTCAGCGCAGGCCTGTTCTATCCGGTTTTTGAAGAACAGGTGCGGTTCAACACGCCCGCCCTTTACAATGAGGCAACTGACAGGTTTCTGAATTATGAGTGGATGGGGGGATATGTACATGCCCACCAGGACGATTTGGACAATCCCCTAAGGATAGAAACCT
>DAOUWN010000180.1 GCA_030667105.1 Deltaproteobacteria bacterium | reverse complement strand
CTATTCCTGGACCCTCATGCTACTTGTCATCGGTATCATCCTTGGTTGCTTGAATGCCTGGTTCTGGGTTATGCGTGAGCGAAAGATGATTGGAGCGGAAAAAGAGGGGCAGGAGCGTGTCTAATCCTTTGCCCCTCATACTGGCTCTTGCTGCGGGCATTGGACTAGGGGTTTTTTACTTCGGTGGCCTCTGGTTAACGGTCCGGCGTCTCCCCACGGCGCAACGCCCTGCCCTCTTGAGCCTGTTGAGTTTCTTTGCACGTTTGGGGGTAGTTCTGTCCGGGTTTTACTTAGTTATGGATGGTCACTGGCAACGACTGTTGGCTTGCCTATTGGGTTTTCTGGGCGCACGAGTCATCCTTGTGCGTCTCTTGGGACCTGAGGGAATGAAAAGCTCAAAGTGAGGAGTAAAACTATGCGTATAAGTCCTGATGCCATAGTTTTTTTTCAGTGGGGACCCGTTTCCCTGAATGCAACTATCGTGTTTACGTGGTGCGTGATGGCGCTCATGGTTCTTGGCTCCTGGCTGGTAACTCGAAGGCTATCGGCAGAAACCAGGCTCTCTAGATGGCAAAACCTCCTTGAGGTCCTGGTAACGGGCATAAGAGATGAAATCCGCGAGATCAGTGGCCAGGATTCGGGGCGATACCTGCCTTTTGTAGGCACGCTCTTTTTGTTTGTTGCGGTCTCAAACCTTCTGAGCATCGTTCCCGGCTATGAGCCGCCTACCGGCTCTCTTTCAACCACAGCAGCGCTTGCTGCGTGTGTGTTTGTGGCCGTTCCCGTGTATGGCATTTCACAAAAGGGTTTTTCCTACTTCGCACAATACGTCAGACCTTCGGTTTTTATGTTGCCTTTCAATATCATGGGAGAGTTGTCACGCACCCTCGCACTGGCCGTTCGACTCTTTGGAAACGTCATGAGCGGCACAATGATCGTTGCCATCCTGCTTGCAATTACACCTCTTATCTTTCCCATCGTCATGCAGGCTCTGGGACTCTTAACCGGATTGATTCAGGCATATATTTTCGCCATCCTGGCTATGGTGTATATTGCTGCCGCAACTCGTACGCAACGACAGGAAGGACAACCCAACCAGCAAGTTAAGAAAGGAGCTTGGACAAATGGATAACATAGGTCTTATTGGGACGATATCAATTATTGCTTCGGGGCTGACGATTGCCATAGGTTCGATCGGTCCCGCCCTGGGAGAAGGGCGGGCATTGGCCCAGGCGTTAAGCTCCATTGCTCAGCAGCCCGATGAAGCCAATACCATTACGCGGACTCTCTTTGTGGGTTTGGCCATGGTGGAATCAACGGCCATTTACTGTTTTGTAGTGGCCATGATTCTGATTTTTGCCAATCCCTTCTGGGAACATGTGGTATCTAAGGCTGGAGGATAATCCGTGCTCATTGATTGGTTCACGGTAACCGCCCAGGTCATCAATTTTCTGGTCCTCGTTTACCTGCTCAAGCGTTTTCTCTACGGTCCCATTATCAAGGCCATGGACGAACGAGAGAAAAGGATCGCTCTGCGTTTGCAAGAAGCCCAGCAAGAAAAAGCTGATGCTGAGCAGGAGGTAGCGCTCTATCAGGGGAAGAACAGGGACCTTGAAAAACGGCGTGAAGCGTTGCTCTCTGAAATCAAAGAAGAAGTGGAGGCTCGCCGAAAAGAGCTCATGAACGAGGCCCGAAACCATGTTGATGCCGTTCGGGACAAGTGGTACGAGGCGATCGAGCGGGAAAAAGAAGCATTCTTGCAGGACTTGCGGCAACGCGCAGGCCGGCAAACGTGCGCAATTGCCCGGCAGGCCCTAAAGGACCTGGCAAACATTGATCTGGAGCGCCATATCATCCACGTATTCATCGAACGCCTCCGAAATCTGGATAAGGAAGAACTGGAAGCGATCAAGGAATCGTTTCGAAAATCAGGAGGAAGAATCAACCTGCGAAGCGCTTTTGAGATCCCCCGGGAAATGGCCGGAAAAATCGTGGAAGTGTTGCAGGAACAGGTATCAGACCCCGTTGATTTGCACTTGGAGATTTCATCGGACGTTATCTGCGGCATTGAATTGAAGGTCCTTGGACGCAAGATTGCGTGGAGCCTGGAAGACTATTTGGGGGCACTGGAAGAGGGGCTGGCCGGAGCCCTTGAGGGGGGACAAAAGGACTGAGAGTTGAAAACAAATAGCCTGCTAAAATCCTTTCTGGATGATACTTTCACTGCTTTTGACGGCGTCTTGGAAAGCCACAGGGCTGAGCTGAAGGGCCAAGACGTCGGTACGGTGAATTACGTCGGCCAGGGGATCGCACGTGTGGAAGGATTGCCCGGGGTGAGATCGGAAGAACTCGTCCGCTTTCCCGGAGACATACTGGGAATGGTCTTTAACATCGATCCCACGGAAGTAGGCGTGGTGCTGCTGGGCGAGAGCCGGATGCTTAAGGCCGGCTCTGAAGTACAACGAACCGGGCGAGTTCAGGACGTGCCGGTGGGTGATGCCTTGATTGGCCGCTTTGTGGACGCAATGGGTCGCCCCATGGACAATCTTGGTGCGGTCCGCGCGTCAGAACGACGTCCTGTGGAACGGCAAGCTCCTGCAATTATGGATCGCGCCCCTGTCACCGTACCGCTTCAGACAGGGCTCAAGGTAGTGGACGCCTTGATCCCCATTGGTCGGGGCCAGAGAGAACTTATCCTTGGGGACCGGCAGACCGGCAAGACCGCCATCGCACTGGATACAATCATCAACCAGCGTAATAAAGACGTGCTGTGTGTCTACTGTGCCATCGGACAGCGGAGTTCGTCTGTGGCCAAGCTCATCGACGACCTCCGCAAATACGGCGCCATGGCCTACTCTATTGTCGTAGTAGCTGAAGGGGACAATCCCCCTGGATTGAAGTTCATTGCACCCTATGCGGCAACCACCATGGCAGAATACTTCATGGAACAGGGACGGGACGTGTTGATCGTATATGACGATCTGACGCGCCATGCCCAGGCCTATCGGGAACTCTCACTTCTGCTGCGCAGACCTCCGGGCAGGGAGGCTTTTCCGGGCGACATATTCTTTATTCATTCCCGACTGCTTGAACGAGCCACCCATCTCCGGGACGAGCACGGGGGTGGTTCTTTGAGCGCTATGCCGATTGTGGAGACAGAGGCTCAAAATATCTCTGCATACATTCCAACGAATATCATCTCCATCACTGACGGTCAGATCTATCTTGCCCCGGACCTGTTTCAAAAAGGGGTGCTTCCTGCCGTGGATGTCGGGAAATCAGTATCGCGGGTGGGTGGGAAAACACAGCTTCCCGCATATCGCGCGGTTGCCGGCGATTTGCGCCTTTCGTACTCCCAGTTCGAAGAACTCGAGACATTTTCACGTTTTGGCACACGCCTCGATGAGGCAACGCGCAAAACACTGAGGCATGGCCGCCGCGTCCGGGAAATCCTCAAACAGTCCCAATATGAACCCATGTCGGTTCCCGAACAGATTGCGGTTCTTCTCGTTGTAGCGGAAGGTCTCTTCGACGACCTTCCACCGGACGAGATCGCTGGAGCAGAGCAGCTCATACGCAAAACAGTTACTGAAAAACTGCCGGATCTTTGCACACGCATTCAATCCGGGGATAAACTCAATGATGAGGACCGCAGCGCCCTTCTGAACACGGCACGGGAAGCCATAGAAAATAGAAAAATGCCTAAAATGAGCTAAAGCGCCAAAAATGCCTAAAATTATTGATGGGATTGGGGAGACTTTGTTGCGGAACACCGCCGAGGATGTAGCTATAAGGACTTAACTAGCCAAAACTTTTAGGCATTTTTGGCATTCTAGGCATTTTAGGCATTTCAGCTCACTTGTCTTGAAAGACCATGCAGACACTTGAATCCCTAAAACGCAAAATTAAAAGCGCCCAGGATCTGCACTCTGTCGTAAAGACAATGAAGGCGCTTGCTGCTGTGAGCATCCGGCAGTACGAGAAGGCCGTAGAATCCCTTGCCGGATACAACCGAACAGTCGAGATGGGTTTTCAGATCATTCTACAACATAAACCCCCGGGGCTCACCATGGCGCAACCCGCGCTGAACGAGCGCCTTGGCGCCGTTGTCTTTGGTTCGGACCAGGGCATGGTGGGCCAATTTAACGGAGTGATTGCGCAGCATGCGGCTACTGAAATGGATAGACTCCATGTCACGCGAGAAAACCGCAAACTCCTGGCCGTGGGCATGAGGGTTTCCGCACGGCTTGAAGAGGCTGGGCATCCGGTTCAAGATTACATTCCTCTGCCGGGCTCCGTGGCTGCCATTACGCCTGTTGTGCAGGACGTGGCGCTCAAGATAGAGGCGTGGCGCTCAAATGAGGGAATCGACCAAGTCGTCCTTTTTCATAACACGCCGCTCTCGGGCGCCTCCTATCGCCCTCGCACCCTCTATCTTCTCCCGGTGGACCTCCAGTGGTTTCAAGACCTGGAACACAAACCGTGGCCCTCGCGGGCGCTTCCATTCTTTACCATGGATTGGAGCCGGCTTTTTTCATCACTGATTCAAGAATATCTTTTTGTGTCCCTCTACCGTGCCTTTGCAGAGTCACTGGCCAGCGAAAACGCCAGCCGGCTCGCCTCGATGCAGGTGGCTGAAAAAAATATAGAAGATCGCTTGGAAGAGCTCAACGCTCAATTTCACCAACAACGACAGGGCGCTATCGACGAAGAGCTCTTCGACCTTGTGGCAGGCTTTGAGGCCGTCGCACAGACAGAACGTAGGTCAGGTTGCGAGAGAAGCGAGTTACCCGACTGAGAGGGCAGCAAGCTACGACACCGGTATTGTCAGGTAGCTGCCGACTTCGCCAAAGTCGTGGACACGCCAAAGCCGCTATGGCGACGGTGCGCGGCTGCGACGGCTGAACCGGCTGGTCCGCCTGCGGGCCGTAGCCTGCCAACTTCGCAAGAGCGGCTGCGACGGCCGAATCGGCGGAGAGCTCGCAACCTGACCTACAACGCTCTTGAATTGACACAAAGCCTTATCCCGGTTATCTTCTATTCTCAAGAAGAGGTTCCTGTTTTGGTCATTCGGATTTGCCTGCCTGTCGGCAGACAGGTTTCGGATTTGCGGCTGACGCCTTGAGAACAGCACGTGCTTCGCATTTCGAATTTGCCAAAAATCGATCTGGCAAGAATCTCTATGATTTCACAGGACTACCTTAGAGAATGACGGAACCCTGATACTTGAAGCCATGGCAACGTCAGAGTAGACCCTAACGTTGCAAAAGCCGAGGGTGCTGCAGATGCCAGGCGTCAAGGGTGAGGCTGTAGTCGT
>DAOUWN010000176.1 GCA_030667105.1 Deltaproteobacteria bacterium | reverse complement strand
GCTTGGGCTACGGTGCGCTGCAGGGTATTCCGGCGAAGGCGAACAAGGAGTGCCTACCCAAATTATTCCGTAGCAGATTCAGTTCGGTCCAAAAAACGTATCTGTAGCACCAGGAGATGCCGTGGCCGGATTGCCGTCATTGTGAAGCCTTCAGGTAATGGACAAATTGCCGGAGGCTCAGCGTGGAAAACCGGTCGAATTCGGCAAACATCTCGAGACCGGGTACCAGGGCCTTCACTACAGGTATGTCCAGATCCTTTCTGGTGAGGTTGACATAAATGGGCCGGTAGCCGTTTGTGACCAAAAGTCTTTCCAAAAGCCCCAGGTCCTGGCTGATGTTCCCTGACGCATAATCCGAAAGATGGTCGAGCTTTATGGTCTTTAGGCCCTCAGGCTTTGGCATTGAGGAGAACCACGAGGAGTGGAACGGCACCTCGATCATGGCCGACACAGCGGCTCTTTTCCCGTCGAGATGGGCTGCGCATCCCTTGAGGATTTCTCCTTCAGGGCCATGAATGAAAGCTTTGTAACAGGGAACGCCCAACTCAGACGTGATGTCCAGGATTTGGATCCGGACACCCTCCTTTGTGCAACGTTGGAAAATGCCCTTTACTTGAGGATCGTCATAATCCAGCGAGAAACACCTCTCGCGGGAATAGGGCATAATCCTTTCCCCATCTCTTTCTATGACCTCAAGCAAACCCTTGAGCTTGGCCTCCTCAAGGGTATTTCCCGAAGCAAGACCGGTGGAGGGTACGCCGGTTGTGAGGCTGATTTCATCAAGATTGCAGAACAGAAACACTATTTGGGCCGGCACATAGACCGGATGTGACCCTTTTTCATCTACCCTTTCAGCGGAAATCCAATAAAGGGGCTGGTTTTCATAGGGCGCCTCAAGACACATGTCGTTGAGGTCTAACACCTCAGAAGATCCTTTTTTCAAGTTTTCATAACGCGCATGAATCAATGGGTGGCCGTGCTTGTAATGGAGAGCCCTTTCAGAGTCAAAACTGGCAAAGGCCGAGCACCTTTCAACTATTTCCATCAAGCACGAAGCCTTTGCCTGGTCAATATTGAGTCCCTTACCATAGCTCGTCTGGGTGCCGTTCAATTGCCAGTAGTCTCTCCCCGCGGACACGCTAACCTGAAGATGCCACGGTATCTGAATGGCGTAAGGACTGAGGCTGCCAAGAGTTTTCATTTCCGGTCCCATCCTGAGATCAGCGGCATTCAGCGCCTCGACGGCCTTTCGAGAGGTTTCCGCGGGATTGAATCCAGGCGTGACGCCTTCTCTGGATGTTCCTGGTGCGCCTTGACGCAGCGCATCCGTGATGGGGACGACTCTTTTGTGCCAGGCATCCATTGTCTCATGATCAAAGGGGATGGGATGCTGTAAATCCTTTGGGGGAGTTGCCGGTTTGTGCCGGAGGATGTTTTCGGAAAACAGCTTGAGCCAGTAGGCTTTTTTGTCGAGGTCTTTTCTTAAGGACCAGTTGACATAGATCAAGGGTGTATATTTTGCCAGGCTTTTAATGTCAGTTTTGCGGAATTCATTTCTCAAGGCACTCAATCTGTCGTTCAGAATGCAGGCTTCATACATCAGAGCCATAAGATGGGGATCGTCGTTTTTACCTCTTTCTATCAATTGGCGAGTCAAGTTTGGCCCGAAGGTTCCTGCCAGTTGCAAGAGATATTTATGCAAAAACTCATCGCTGGGATGTTCCCGGATGTAGTCAAGGCCGTCTTCAAAATCAAGGTCCTCAACGGGCATGGGTGCAAACCATCCGGTCCCTAACTCTGTGCCCAGGTGTTCTAGTTCATATCTCATGATGTGACGGGAGGTAAACACCTACTCCGGATAAAGTCAAGCGCTGGTCTTGTCAACACTCATTGGTCGTTGACAGCCATGCCGGACCTTTGTTATCAAGAGGGCATTAAGTCCAGTGAAGGAGGAGCATGTTAGATTTTTCGAAGACCTTTGAGAAATACGAGGCCCTGGTTTCCGAGGCTGACAAGATATTTGAGGCCATGCAGGAACGTCACGGGGATTGCGTGCGCTGCGAGGTCCATTGCTGTGACTGCTGTTATGCCGTGTTTGATCTCACGCTTGTCGAATCGGTCTATGTGAACTACCATTTCAACAAGTCGCTCCCCAGGAAAGAGCGTCGTCCGATTATCAGACGGGCCGAAAAAGCAGATCGCAAATATTATCAGATCAAACAAAAGCTTCAAAAAATGTATATAGACCGGGGAAAACCTCCTGAGGAGGTATTTTCCCAGTTGGCCCAGGAGCGCGTACAGTGTCCCCTTCTCAATGACCAGGACCTGTGTGATCTGTATGCCCGGCGGCCCATAACGTGCAGAGTTTACGGTATTCCCACATCGATCGGGGGGACCGCCCATATCTGCGCAAAAGCAGGCTTTAAGGAGGGGACGGCCTATCCCACGGTCAATCTCGACAATATGAATGACCGCCTCTTTGAGCTGTCTAAAGAACTTCTTGATGAGATTGGATCGAAGAAGTTGAAGATGCATATGGGGCTTGTGCCTGTTTCAGTGGCCTTGATGACTGACTATGACGAACAATACTTTGGGGTTTGATTGAGGAGGTACCCATATGCGGAAACTGTCCGTTGAAGAGGAAGAGAGAAAGAAATTCATTTTTGACAGCATGTCTCCCAGGCGGCAAAAGCACATCCTCAAAAAAGAAGGCTATGATGAATGGGATCCCTTTATTGAGCCAAAAGATCCCATTGATATGCGTACGACGAAGTCGAACCATACAGCCATTCAGTTGGCCAGGGAATTCCTGGCTACCTGGGACGCGGAAGAATATAGCAATGACTTCGGCCAGGGGGTCTGGGAAATCTGTCTGGGAATCATTAAGGACGACGATCGGTATAAGGGTATGTACGAATTTTCCTGTTGGTACGGGGAGCTCCTAAGAAAACAGGGCCAGGCGTGACCGGAGGATGCCATCATCTACAGATGTTCACGTAAACCCAACAAACATAAGCCCAACAAATAGACTCAAAATGTCGGTCTGGTCAAATCCGCAATCTATACTGTTTTCAAGGCGTGAGCCGCAAACCCGCAATCCTATATGTCTGCCAATTTTTTCTTCATCCATATCAACCTGTTAGCTCCCATTGGGTCTCCGGATACCATCCCCATATCTGAAGCCACAATACTGGCCCATTTGAAAAACCACGGGTTCACCGGAGAGATCCTGGGGGACTTTGCCGACAACCCCCTTAAACCCCGGGTTTTGGCAAAGACCATCCGCACGAACCAACCGCTTGCCATCGGCTTCACCGCATACCAGGAAAACATAGAGCAGATAAGGCTCTGGGCCCGGTTTGCCAAGAAGTTGTCTCCTGCTGTCAAGATCATTATCGGAGGGCCTCAGGTGACCTTCATGCCTGGCGAAGGCTTGAAACATATGCCGGAGATCGATTTTCTTTGCAGGGGCGAAGGGGAGGATGTCATGTTGGGTCTTGCGCAGGCCCTTACAGAGGGGACAGATATCAGCGCTGTCCGGGGACTGTGTTTCCTGCAGGAAGATGAAATCGTAGAGACCGGTGTGGCACATGGCGCGAAAGACCTCGATACGTATGCCTCCCCTTATCTGATGGATCTGATCGATTTGCGGCACAAGGAACGGGTGGTGATGCTAACCTCACGAGGATGCGCCTACCAGTGTGCCTTCTGTTACACTCCAAGAGCGAGCGGTGGCAGGGTCAGATTTTATTCGCCGGAGCGGATTACGGATGAGATGAAACACCTCAAGTCCAAAGGCATCACGGCATTTTGGTTTGCAGATACCAATTTTTCTGTTTCTCGAAAACGTCTGGCAACCCTTCTTGAGGCCATCATTAGAGAGGCGCCGGGGATTAGTTTCTGGTGCCAGACCAGATACGATCTTGTTAACCGTGAACTGCTATCCTTGCTCAGCCGCGCCGGCGCCGATAATGTGGCTTACGGACTTGAGTCGGCAAACCCTGCAGTCCTTGACAGGATCAGGAAACCGATTGATCTGGAGCGCCTTTCAGAGGTTATTCGCCTGACCCAGGAGGCCGGCATGAATGTGGAACTCTTCAGCATGTTTGGTCTTCCCGGGGAAAGCTTTGATCAGGCGCTGGGCACCCTGGCATTTGTAAAAAATAACCGGGTGGCCGTCGAAGGGAATTCCATATCCCAGCAAGCCCATCTTTTTTTTGGCACCCCCATGAGTGATGACCCCGCAGGATACGGTATTCGTCCTTTTCGCTACACACGACCCGCTTACTTGAGTGTATGCAGAGACTACGAGACCGATACCATGTCGGCTGATGAAATGCGACGTATGAGTTTGATATGGAGGTCAATCCGTAACGATCTTGCCGAAGATGTGCGGGCAGGCAGAAATCTCTTCCACCGGGCTGCATTTATTACTCAAAACCGCAGCGCCCTGGCTGATCGGCCTGAGGCCACCTGTTTGCTGGCCCGCATATATCTTGCCCTTGAAGAGTATGGAGCGGCTCTGGATTGCATGAGGCTTTTGGACAAAGACTTTCCAGGAGACCCGGCTGTTAAAGAGCTTCTGCAAGGCCCCTTTTTGTGTTTCAAGGTTAGGCGGGAGACGGCCCGGCCGGGATTCAGGGTGATATACGACTGCCAGGGTAAGGTTGACGGCAAAGTGGTACCTTCAACGTGCGCCAGGTTTCAGGAAGCGGTCCTTGGCAAGGAAACGCTCTTGCCGGAATTCGAGAGGCGCCTTGTGGGGATGGGGCCGGGGGAGTACGCACGATTTGACATGACCTTTCCTGTCGCCTATGGGCAGAGGGATCTGGCCGGTCAAGTCGTCACCTTTCGAGTTCACGTGCATCACACCATGGAACCGATGACAGTAAAAAACTACCGGGACCTGGATGAGGAGACATTGCGTAACGCATACGCGTTGGAGGATACGGAAGCATTGCGGCAACACAATATCGACCTTTTTTACAAGACGCTTCGTGGAGCCACGATGAAGGGCGTGATGCCTGAGGTGACCGATGCTTTGATGCTCATAAACCTTTATCTTAAGCTTGGATTTGTGGACCCGGCGACCGTCCTCACCAAGGGACTTCCGGGAAATCCAGCGATCCTTACCCATGCAGCCCATATATTTCGTGTGAATGCCCAGCCGGAGAAGGCGCTAGAGATACTGAACGGGACAGGAGAAGACGGACCGAGGGCACGGTTGATCCGGGCACAGACCCTATTTGATTTGAACAGACTGGAAGAATCCGAGGCGATTGCCAACGACTTGAATCTGCCCAACAATATCCAGCTTGAGGAACTCCGGGTGAAACTCGCTGCCAGGCTGGGCCTGCCTGTGGAAACTTATCTTGACAGGGAGGCGGCGCTCCTGGACGCAAAGACGCAGGCGATGTTGTGAGG
>DAOUWN010000165.1 GCA_030667105.1 Deltaproteobacteria bacterium | reverse complement strand
TGCCAACACGGTGGTGCTGGATAGTTATGTCAGACAGAGCGTAGCGGGCAAACTGGACGCCACGAGTAGAGTGGACGGGCGGGTGCAAATAGAAAAGACTGCCAAGATCACCAATAGCAGTCTCCGCGGCCCAGTAGTCATTGGAAAACGGTGTAAGATCACAAACTCTTTCATCGGACCTTACACGACCATTGGCCATGGAACACAGATCATCAATTCAGCCATCGAACACTCGGTGGTCCTGGACAAGTGCATCATTGAGAATATTCCGAGACTTGAGGACAGTCTCATAGGACGAGAGGCCAAAGTCATCCGCCATGACAAAAGCCACAGCCGCGCCCTGCGACTACTTATCGGCGACAACAACGTGGTTGAGGTTTAGCATGACTCTCTTTGAAGGGGTAGATTAGGTTTGAAAAAAGCGGTGTTGATTACAGGGGGCTGCGGCTTTATCGGCTCAAACTTCATCCATTACATGGCCGCGGCCCGGCCCGAATATGAATTTATCAACCTGGATAAGCTCACTTATTCGGGCAACCCTGATAATCTAAAGACAATGAGTGACAATCCCCGCTATCGTTTTGTCCGCGGAGATATAAGGGATGAGAACCTTGTCAGTTCAGTGATGCGAGAAAATCGTATTCAGGCCGTTATTCATTTCGCTGCGGAATCCCATGTGGACAGATCCATCGCAAGAGCAAAGGATTTTGTTCAAACCAACGTTGAGGGGACCCACGTCTTGCTTGAAACTGCTACTCAATACTGGACAGAAACCCTTTCGCGAGATCAGGCATTCCGGTTTGTACACATCTCAACAGACGAAGTCTACGGCACCCTGGGCCAGGAAGGGACTTTTTCCGAAGAGAGCCCTTTGCGGCCCAACTCCCCATATTCGGCCACAAAGGCGGGCGCTGATCTTCTTGCACGGGCCTATTTTGAAACATACGGCCTGCCGGTCTTGATCGTGCGACCATCTAACAATTATGGACCTTGCCAATATCCGGAAAAATTCATTCCCCTCATGATCACTAACCTGATTGAAGACAAGCCTCTGCCGATTTACGGGAAGGGCTTGAACGTCCGGGACTGGATTTTTGTCACAGACACTTGTCGGGCAGTGGATGCTATCCTCCAAAAGGGAAGCCCCGGAGAGGCCTATAATGTGGGAGGAGAAACCGAAAAGCGCAACATCGATGTGGCACGACATCTCTTGTCCTTATCTAACAGGGAAGAATCGTCTCTGAAGTTCGTTGAAGATCGACCGGGACATGACTTGCGGTACGCATTAAACAACGCAAAAATTAAGAAAGAACTGGGATGGGAACCGGAGATGGGTTTCGAAAAGGGTATCGAGGAAACTGTAGCCTGGTACCATGCCAATGAATGGTGGTGGAGACCTCTGAAGGAAAGGCTCTCTAAGGAAAGCAAGGGGTTCTGGAGCAAATCATGAAGGTCCTGGTTGCTGGTTCCAAGGGGATGTTGGCCCATGACCTGATTCCGATCATTTCAAAGGAACATGAAACAACTTCCCTGGGCGTGGATGGACTGGACATCACTGACAAAAAAAATGTCTTTGACGTTGTGGGAGAGATTAGGCCGGACCTTATAGTAAACTGTGCTGCATACAGCCAGGTCGACGAGGCAGAAAAGGACAAGGAGCAGGCGTTTCTTGTCAATGCAAACGGGGTCCAACAATTGGCTCTGGCCTGTCAGGAATATGGATGTGCGCTTTGTCACATCAGCACTGATTACGTATTTGACGGGAAATCAACTGAGCCTTACCAACCCTTTGATCTGCCTTGTCCAGTTAGTGCGTATGGGGCATCGAAACTGGCTGGTGAGACATTCGTGCGCTCCATTCTCAACCGATACTACCTCATCCGGACGAGCTCACTCTACGGCAAGAATGGCGCCAACTTCGTCTACACTATTCTCCGGCTGGCAGAAAAGGAGCAAACCCTGAGGGTCGTTCAAGATCAGCAGATGTCCCCGACATGGACCGTCAACTTGGCCCAAGGAATCTTGAGACTGATCTGTACAGGCAATTTTGGTGTGTACCATCTCACAGACCAAACCGACGGCGGCATCAACTGGTACGAATTTGCCAGTCAGATCCTGAAGACATGGGGGATCCACAAAGAAATCGAACCAACTACCAGCCAGGAATTTGCCCGCCCTGCCAAGAGACCTCAATACTCTGTGCTTGACACCAGCCTCTTCACTCTATGCTCCGGCTATGAGCCCATGCCGTGGCAGGAGTCTTTGCAGCATTTCATTGATATGATTTGAAATGGAGGAGTCAAAGGATGAAAAACTATTTAGTAAAACTTTCCATAATGATTTCCCTTGTTTTTTTCTTATTCAATGCGGCTTGGGCACAATCTAATATTAACTTTTCAAAAGGACAAACCGTTTATGTTCCAGTCTATTCGCACATTTATAGTGGAAGCAAAGGACACTCTTTCGATTTAACAGTAACACTGAGCATTAGAAACACGAATCCAAAACGCCCAATAACAATAAGCATAGTAGACTATTACAATTGCGACGGTAAGCTCCAAAAAAGATATATAGAACAACCAATTAAGCTAAATGCCATGGCTTCACATAGGTTTGTAATAATGGAATCAGACAGAACTGGTGGGTCGGGTGCCAATTTTATCGTTAAGTGGAAGTCAGAACATAAGGGTAATCCCCCGATAATTGAATCCATAATGATCGGTACCAAATCAAAGCAAGGAATTTCGTTTACATCCCGGGGCCAAGTAATTGAGGCATTATCTGATTAACCATATAACCATGCCATGAAGTTACCCTAACGTTGCAAAAGTCGAGGATGCCGCAGATCCAAGACGTCAAGGGTGAAGCTGTAGTAGTTTACCGCGAACCCTTGACAACGCAGGAGATGCGGTATCATCGGCTTTCCCGAAGGGTAAACAACATGGCAGGTTTTTCGCTTTTCATGGATGTCATTCTCGGTGGATTTGTGAACAATGCATCATGAATGCTCAGCCATATGTTATTCTTGGTTTTTGCCTTCTGTTGCCATGTTGTTTATGCAACATTAGGAGTTAGACGGGCTATTACCTCATCTCCCCCTGTTACATCGGGAAGATTCAGGCTTTTTGTCGGTCCGTCAAGTGTCAATGATTTCGGCCTTTATGAGAAATGACTTGATGTCTCTCCAGAATGTGTCCCAACTTGGCGGGCAGTCGTTGTGACTGCACTCATAGGTGAGCATTTCGCCGTGTTGCGCCGCCCGGCAAAGGGCAACTCCATGCTTGTATGCAATAAGATTGTCATTTCTCCCGTGGATTACGAGGACCGGACCGGAGTAAGACTTGACAACTCGAAGATTGTCAAACGGGTCCAGCACAAGAAAGCCGGGCACCAGAAAACTCGACGCACATGCCCTGACACTGATAAAACTGGATAGAAGAATAAGGGCCGCAGAAGGTCGCTCTGCAGCAAGCGCGCAGACCACGCCGCCGCCAAGGGAACGTCCGAACAAAACGATCCTGGCGGAATCGACATCCTTTCGTTTAACGAGAGCATCATAAGCTGCCACGAATGTTTCAGTAATATTGCTTTGGGACGGACTTCCTTTGGAGCGACCATAACCGGGATACTCGACAAGCAGTACGCCAATCCCAAAAGACGTAAACCTCTTGAGTTCTTGGGGCCAGAAGTCAATTAACTCTGCATTGCCATGAGCAAAAATCACTACCGGCACAGGCTCAGCGCCGTGATCCTGGGCCGGAGAGAGAAACCATGCCTCAACCTTTCCGCAACTCGTATCTAACCAAATCTTCTCCAAGCCTACAATCTTCTCCGCCGTTGCCGAAGGTGCCGCAATCTGACAGCGAGGAAACAAAATCTGTCGTTGAAAAAGGAAAAGGAGGCAGCAATATGCGAGGTATAAGAAAAGGATCCCTAAAGCAATTTTAACCAGGATATGCACCTTCCTACCCCGCTCGTTTTCATCCATGGATGACTCTTTTGCCTTGCCGGCTATTTGTGCCACAATGGATCGTTGCCAAAACGATCAAGCCACCATTCCTCTTCTGAGAGATGATTCATTACTTCTTCTTTGGAAAAGGAGAATCTATAATGATTACAATACTCAATTATGATCCCATATGCAGCAACAATCCTGGCCGTCCTTTCTGTGCATTTCTCCTTGGCTTCCTTACATCTGTCCGGATGCCATGCCTTGACCAAATTTCTGTAGTTGGCCTTAATCTCTTCTATGCTTGCCCGTTCAGGCAATTCAAGCAGCTTTCTTGCCTCAGTAATTTTCTCGTACTTGTTCATTTCTCGGCCAATACCTTAGGCAGGGTAAAACAGAAAGTTGCGCCCTCCCTTTTTTCAGACTCCACCCAGACCTTTCCGCCGCAGTTGTTCACAATCCTTTCAACAATCGGCAGGCCTAAGCCTGTCCCTTCTTCATCTTCGATTTCTCTTAGCCGCAAGAACTTCTCAAATATCTTCCGATGGTTTTTTCGATCAATCCCAATACCATTATCCCTTAAATAGAAATGATGGAAACCACCCCCGTCACCGTAGCCGATCTCGATCTTTGGGGCCTCGGTATCCCCAATAAACTTGATAGCATTTACAAGCAAATTCTCAAAAACCTGATGGATCCTTTCTCCGTCGCAGTAGATAGTGGGAAGGTCCTCCGCTACAACGAGCTCTATGCCCTTGTCTCTCAATCTGGCTTGGAGACTTGACGATACGTTCCTTACTATCTCACCGGAGGAGATGTCGCTGGAGCTAGGGACTACCCGGCCGACTGTGGACAACGTCAGAAGGTCTGAAACCAGAAGCTCCATACGGCGGGCATTAGCCACAATATGTTGAAGGTAGCTCAGGCCCTTCTCCCCCAATTTATCTCGATGGTGCTTGACCAAGCGAGAAGAAAAACCCAACACGGAAATAATGGGGTTTTTCAGGTCATGGGAGACAACGCGGGCAAAATCCTTCACCTCCTCGTTGATGCTTTGAAGTTCTTTCTCTGCCTGTTTTCGCTCTTCTACTTCCCGTCTCAGTCGCTCGTTGGCCTTTGCCAGTTCGGCAGTTCGCTCTTTAACGCGTCTTTCAAGCTCCTCGTGTGCTTTTCGCAGTTCCTCCTCAGCCCGCTTGCGGTCCATTTCCAGTCTCTTCTGATTAAGGGCATTGTTCACTGTCTTTAACAGTTCCTCATACTCAAATGGCTTTCTGAGGTAATCAAAGGCCCCTCTCCTCAAAGATTCTACAGTCGAGTCCACAGAAGCATGGCCGGTCATAACAACAACAAAGGTGCCAGGACATTGGCTACTCATATGGTCCATAAGTTCAAGCCCGTTCATATCAGGCATCTGAATGTCCAGCAGCACAACGTCAAAAACCTCTCTCGCAAAGGATTCCATAGCCTCCCTGCCACTATGGCTAATTTGGGTCTCAAGCCCGTGCTTGCTTAACAAAAACTGCAAGCTACTGCACATAAGAGGCTCATCATCAACTATCAGAATCTTGGGCACATACGTCATCACCACCTCCAAAACCAATCCGGACAGGCCGGAATCTGAGCGGAGCAATATTGGACGCCAACTTGTCAATGAGACCATCAAGCAAATTCTCTGCACTCCTTAACTCAT
>DAOUWN010000123.1 GCA_030667105.1 Deltaproteobacteria bacterium | reverse complement strand
CCATGATTCCCTTAGCTATTTTTTGTCGGCCCATTTTTACTGTGCCCAGGTCTCTCTTGTCCCTGATATCCTCCAGGCCTAGTTCAAAAGTGTCGAGTTGTCGATCGGTTTTCCTCACGGTTTCAAGCAGGGGATACGAGGTAATAAAGTTGCGAACCGCAGCGTCAATGATGTCGTCCAGGCGACTTTGGGCGCCTGTCAGGTTGTTAACTGTCTGGAAGAATTTCAGAGGATCCACGATCTTCCAGCGGGCGAAAGTGTCTACCAATATGAATGTCTTGTCCAGGGTAGGGATTTGCCCTGGATCGCCGTCCCACTCCTGCAGGTTTTTGGGGAAATAATTCACGTTCTGTATGAAAGGGATCTTGAATTTAAGGCCGGGCGTCCGTATTGGTTCGCCAACCAACTTGCCGAACTGAGTCACCACAACCTGCTCGGTTTCATCCACCGTGTAGACTCCTCCGGAAAGCAAAACGAGGATAACAATGACGAATACGATTATGAACCCTTTGGATTTCATTTCTGTGCCCCCCTTTCTTGGCCCAGATTAAGCAGCGGAAGCACGTTTTTCTGGTCCGCATCAATGACATATTTCTTGCCCAATTTTGGAAAGAGGTCCTTAAGCGCTTCCAGATAAAGGCGCCTGCGTGTAACATCCTTTGCCTTGGCATATTCCTTATACTGGGCACTAAACCTGGAAGCATCCCCCTTAGCGCGGTTAACCCGATCCAGCGCATAGCCCTCAGCAGACTTAATAGTCTTCTCGGCATCCCCCTTGGCAGCAGGAATAGCCTTGTTGTACTCCTCTCTTGCCTGATAGATCATTTGCTCCTTTTCCTGAACAGCCTGGTTCACCTCGTTAAAAGAAGACTGGACCGGTCCTGGCACATTTGTCTTTTTCATCTCGATTGTCGAGACATAGATCCCGGTTTCTGCCTCATCGAGCTCTGTTTGCAAGAGCGCCCGTGCCTCATCAGCAATTTCTTCTCTCTTGCTGATGACCTCATTAATACTCCTGTCGCCCACCACCAGGCGCATGGTGGACTCTGACAAATCCCGGAGCGTGCTTCTCACATTTTGAACTTTAAACAAGTACTGGTAAGGATCCTTAACGCGGTACTGCACAATCCACGGAACTACGGCCACATTGAGATCCCCTGTAAGCATCAATGACTCTCCATCATAGGCCGTGTCAGCGGCATACTGCGTGCGGACACCTGCGCGAAGCGTTCGAAAACCGAATTCTTCCTTGTACACATAACGGACCTTAACCTTGGTCGCTTTCTCAATACCCGTGGGGAGCTTAAAGTGCAGCCCAGGCTCAACCGTGCGTGCGTATTTGCCAAACCGTTGAACGACTCCGACCTCATCCACAGCCACGGTATAAAAAGCAGAACTACCCAGATAAACCGCGATGACAATGAGGACAATAATCCAGGCCCCTGGTTTGTTAAACTGCTTGAACTTTTGGACCAGTTCATCCATCTGTGGCATACCGCCTCCACCGGCCCCTTGTTCCTGTCGTTTCAACTTATCCCAATCCCATGGCATCGGTCCCTCCTGTTTTTGTTATGGTGTTATGGTTCACACAGCCCTTATCCCAAACTCGATTCGCAATATACGCCCCCCATCTGACTGAGTCAAGGGAAAACGCACGTGAGAATACCGATTTGTTGACACAAGGTGTTTGGTCAACTATGTATGGACCCGGTAATGAGAGTTCTAAGAAAAAGGATGGACAGACCGGCCCATCTCGGAGGCGTCTTAAGGGATGCTCTAAAGGCTTCAAGTCTGGATGTGGACTTGGATCTCTACAGGCTCTGGGAACAATGGACTGATCTGGTTGGTCCAGTCATTGCTCAAAACGCCCGCCCGGCGGCGATCAAGGGAAAACTGCTTCTCGTTAATGTGTCAAGCGCTCCGTGGATGCAGCAGCTTCAGTATTTGAAATCAGAAATGATGGAGAAGCTGAACAACGCCCTTGAAAGAGAGGCAGTGAAGGACATACGGTTTAAGATTGGGCCGATAGAATAAAAACCGAGCCCATGGGATGCGGCTTTGGTTATACCCGGAGGTAATTTGGATTCTTGGAATTTCAATACCCCTAAAATGATATCATTTTTTTAACCTCGTCAGTGTAGCTTCCGTCTGTTTTGTGCACAACAAGGGGCGGGGAGACTTTTACGCCGGGTTTCCCATGTTTCGATCCCTCAGCCAAAATCAGCTCAGCCTCTGAATGTTTTCTGGAATGAACCAGCCTCAGCCTCTTGGGCTCAAGCTTGAAAGCTCGCATCTGCGTGATAAGATCCGTAGCACGTTCCGCAGGATAAACGACGAACAGCCGACCTGATGGTCTGAGGAGTTTTTCCGCCACAGATATTACATCAGAAAGAGAAACTGTTATCTCATGCCGGGCTACAGCCCGCTCGCGATTGTGGCACACTCGGCCTGACAGGAACCTGCGATAGGGCGGGTTACTGAAGACGACATCGGCCCCACCTGGCCTCAGATAGGATCTGAAATCCCTCATGTCCCGGTGCACAATAGTAATTCGATCTTCCATGTCATTTAGCCGCACATTCGCTGTAGCAAGCTCAGCAAGATCTCTTTGAATCTCAATCCCGTAAAGGCGCGCTGAAGGAACCCTATGGGCAAGGATTATGGAGATAATTCCACAGCCGGCGCCCAGATCGACTGCCGTATCCGTGTCCTTCAAGTCAACATGATGGGCCAGTATGGCCGTATCAACAGAGAATCTGTAACCTTTTTTTCTCTGACGTATTTTCAGGCGACCTTGAAACAGGCTCTCTGTCGTGATCATGGCTTACTGGTCAGTAATCACCAATCTTGTTGATGACAAGACCGCTCATAACTTTCGGATAGAAATAGGTCGATTTGCGTGGCATGGTAAGACCTAATTTTGAGATCTCTTCCACATTGGATAGCCTGGTGGGATTAAGGATGAGAGCAACTTCACATTTCCCGGCACTGACAGCTTCAAGGGCTTTTTCGGTCCGGCTCGTGTACAAAATGCGCCTCTCATCATCCAGGGCAGCATCGTCAAGGTCAAAGATCTTTTGAAACACGAGTTTCGTGGCAATGGTAACATCAAGCTTTCTGAGAGGTACCGGGACCTGTCCGTCAAAAAGCCTGTCCATGATCCCTTCTCTGATCTGAAGAACGTAAAAGACTCTGTGGCCTCGAAGGACAGCTCCAATGACCCTGCTTTCAGCCCCTGCCCTGATCTTTGCCAGGAATCCCGCAAGAACCTCCGCACGGTCAGCAGCCTCAAACTGCAGGGTCTCTATATCGAAGTAGACATGGGCTTTTTCCGCAAAGCCGTCCATGACATGTTGCGGCACATGGGAAAGGAGACGATGCACCGGACGTATAGTCAAGCCAGGGTCGTGCATGCTGCAAAGATACATCATCACAAAATTGCAAGCCGCCTTGGGATCAAGTGCACCGGACTTTGCCACGGTCTGGTTTCTGAAATTGAGAGCCGTCTCATAACGGTGGTGTCCGTCAGCAATGTAAAGGGGCTTGTCATACAGCTTTTGTTGTATCTTTTTGTGAATCCGTTGATCCGTTACGTGCCAGAGTCGGTGACGGGATCCGATCAGTTCTTTAAATTCGAAGTCGGGCTTTATCCCCTTTATGCATGATCGAAGGCGGCCAACGATCTCTCCATCCAGATCTGAAAACAGAGAAAAGATTGGACTGAAATTCGCTTTGCACGCTTGCATGAGTCTGAGACGGTCTGCTTTAGTGGCCGAGAAGGTCTTCTCATGAGGGAGGATATTCCCCTTTTCAAAATCCTCAAGTTGCACCAGCGCAATGATTCCAAAACGGGTACGTACGACGTCCTCGACGTCATAATCAACTTCCGTCAAATATATGGCTGGCTCCGTATCCTGCGTTAGTATCCCTTGGCTGAGCCAATTTCGAAAACACTCGGCCGCTCGTGTATAACGATTGTCGTGGTTGGTGTCCTGAGAGTCTCCTTTGCTCAGAATCAAGCGAATTATGTTTTGAGGATGCCTCTTGAAGTACTCCTGCCGCTGCCGTTCTGATATCACATCGTAAGGCGGGGTGATTACATCCCTTAAATCCAGAATCTTCTCACGATTGTAAAAAATCCCCCGAAAAGGTGCAATTGTGGCCATAGTGAAAACTCATCCAATCTCATAATAATTTTTTGGACATCATAGGACCGTAACCTAGATAAAACACACTGTTGCGGCTTGGCGCCAGGAGGCTGTCCGATACGAAGTAAAATTTGTTACTAGAAAGGGACACCTTCTGCAAGCTCTAAATCTTGATCTGGGAATATTGACAGTGCCTGCCAAAAGGGTTATTAATCCGTTGGTTGTGAAATTAGGCATTTCTTTGCGCGTGTGGAGAGGTGGCCGAGCGGCTGAAGGCCCCGCTCTCGAAAAGCGGTATCCTGTTAAAAACGGGATCGTGGGTTCGAATCCCACCCTCTCCGCCAATCTTTTCACCTACCTAGTCCCACTTTACCGATCAATTCTTCGAAAATCTCAGGCGTAACACCAAAGTCCTTATAATCCGCCGCAGGCGGACTATTTTCGACTATGGTCATGGCGGTGTCTGCCGTACTCGTGGATATGAATATGGCTGTGGGGAATACGTTCGTCGTTGACCATAATCTTTCCGTTGACCATACACTCGATATAGTCGGTCGTCTCCATGAGGAAGTCAACATTGTGGGACACAACAATATAGGATAAGTCAAGGCCCTTCAGAATATCAACGGTCTTTTTTTCCGTTGTCTCATCAAGACCTGTGCTTGGCTCATCGAGAAGCAATACCTCTGGTTCCATGGCCAGGACCGTGGCCAAAGAGACAAGTCTCTTTTCCCCCCCGGATAGCTTGTGCGTTATCCTGTCCTCAAACCCAGCCAACCCCAGGGAGTCCAATGTCCTTTGCGCAATAGCTTTGGCCTCGTTCTGTGACTTGCCCAGATTTAACGGGCCGAAGGCAACATCCTCAAGAACTGTGGGGCTAAACAACTGGTCGTCAGCATCTTGAAAAAGAAAGCCGATTTTTTGACGGACAACTCTAAAGTCTTTTTCCCCCTTCAGGGGCGTGCCGAAGATCTCGATCCTGCCGGAAGATGGCCTTAAGAGTCCTACGATAATATGAAACAGCGTGGTTTTCCCACTCCCGTTCGGCCCAATCAAGCCCATCCGGTCGCCCTGACCCAATCGTAAGTTAAGCTTGTCAAGTGTTGGAGGGCGACCCGGATAGCCAAAGGATATATCCTCGAGATTGATGATCAGGCTATTTTTGTCCATTCCAATACCCCCAATGCCAGGATCAAAGCGAGCATCAAGATAAGGGAAATCATATCCCTGGTTTTAAGGGAGAACTCGCTAAGACTATATAGATTCCCACTGAAGCCTCGACACAGCATGGCATTGTGCACTCTTTCCGCCCGGTCGGAACTCCTGACCAGAAGCATCCCGACTAGGTAGGCAAAGGTCTTATAGGTGTGCACATTGGTTCCAGGACGGAAGCCTCGAACCTTCATGGCGCTCACCAGCCTGAGATACTCCCGATGTATGACATGAATGTAACGATAAGTGAAGAAAAAGAGGTGAACGATCTTTTTGGGCACCCTCAGTTCATGCATGGCATGGCCCAAGGTCAGGATTGACGTTGAGGCAACGAGAGCGATCAACATAACCATGATCGCATTCGATTTAATGCTGATCCGGGCGGCGTATAACACGCCCTCATGAGTACCCACCAGCGGACCGACCGAAAAAAGAGGCTCACCTTCAAAAGTAAAGGGAAGAAAAAACCACAGAAGTATGATGAACATATTGACAGGAACGAGACGACGCACAAGCTGCTTTATGGGCAACCTGGCCGCCAATACAATACAGATGCCCAAACCCAGGGCCAACATCAGGACCACAAATCGGTTTGAGACAGCCACGGCAATGGAGAAAAGAAACACCACAACGATCTTTACACGGGGATCAAGACGCCGGATCAGGGAGTCACCCCCGGCCAACTCTTCAATCATCTGCTGCTACCCTTTTGTTCGCCGGACGGAAGGATTTTTTTTCTTGATCAAGGCCCTTCAGGGCAACAGCGCCGCCTCTTGCTGTGAGAGCCGTGCCTGCCATGAGAACGCCTGGAGACCTTTGAAAGTTGAAGTCCAAAATCTTGGTTTCTACCGGGGAGAGCGAGCGGCTTCAGCAGCTCATTTTTGATGTACGCATACTAACTGCGTTAGAAGGCGTCTGTCAAGGGGCGAGGTATAGGGCTCAGGGCAACGTCAAAGTCGATCGAACGCTGCCCTTGACAAAACCATAGTTCAGAGGCTATTAGTCCGTATACACTGTTTTTGAATACGGGATTTACGAAGCCGTCAAGCGTAGTCCCGGAGAGATGTCCGAGCTGGCTGAAGGAGCACGACTGGAAATCGTGTGTACTGCCAAAAGCGGTACCGAGGGTTCGAATCCCTCTCTCTCCGCCACGGTAACCGTTCACGGGTTCAGGGTCAACCCGGAACCCTGAACCGTTGAACCTGCGAACGCTTACAAAATCTCTTTGAAAAACTTAAACTGAAACATGTCTTATCTTGTACTCGCACGAAGATATCGGCCACAGACCTTTGAAGAGGTTGTCGGCCAAGAT
>DAOUWN010000278.1 GCA_030667105.1 Deltaproteobacteria bacterium | reverse complement strand
AGATGCCGTGAAAAGAGGCCGAATGGATCTTGAGGAGTTCTGGGAGGAGGCTGCCCAGGAATTAGATTGGTTCAAGAAGTGGAACAAGGTGCTTGATCGGTCCGATGCCCCGTTTTTCAAGTGGTTCACAGGCGCCAAGATCAACATTGCCTACAATGCCCTTGACCGTCATGTAAAGACTCACAGAAAGAACAAGGTGGCAATCATCTTTGAAAGCGAAGCCGGCGCCCGTGAGCGCATGACCTATTACGATCTTTACCGGGCAGCCAACAAGTTTGCCAATGTTTTAAAGTCGCTTGGCATCAAAAAGGGAGACAGGGTGGCGATATATCTTCCCAACATCCCGGAGATCGCTATTGCCATGCTCGGATGCGCCAAGATCGGCGCCGTACACGGTGTGGTATATGCAGGGTTCAGCGCCCTGGCCCTTCGAGAGCGGGTCAATCATGCCGAGGCAAGGCTTGTGGTGACCGTGGACGGGTTTCATCGAAACGGAAAGACAATCAAGCTAAAAGAAGTCGTTGACGAGGCCATGACAGCTTGTCCAACGGTGGAAAGCGTGGTGGTAGTCCAGCGGGCAGGAATAGAGATCGACATGACCGATGGCCGCTATCTCTGGTACCACGATTTGATGGACGGGGAGCCGGCAAAATTCGAGACCGTGGAGATGGATGCCAATGACCCGCTCTATATCCTTTACACGTCAGGAACAACCGGCAAGCCAAAGGGCGTGGTCCATTGCCACGGCGGCTACTCAGTGGGTATTAACCGGACCCTGAAATGGGTATTTGACATCAAGGAGACCGATATCTTCTGGTGTGCCGCAGACCCGGGGTGGGTTACTGGGCACAGCTACATTGTCTATGGTCCCCTTATTACTGGGACCACCACGGTCATGTACGAGGGGCATCCGTTGTTTCCCGGCCCGGACCGGATGTGGCAGATAATCGAAAAGTACGGGATCAACATCCTGTACACAGCGCCGACCACCATCCGGATGCTCATGAGGTTTGGGTCTCAGCATCCCAAAAAGCGGGATCTTTCCACGCTGAGAATCCTGGGCACAGTGGGTGAGCCGATCAACCCTGAAGCCTGGGTCTGGTATTATGAGAACATCGGGAACCAGGATTGCCCGATCATGGACACCTGGTGGCAAACAGAGACAGGGATGTTCATGGTGACGCCAACACCGTGTAACGTGTTGAAGCCGGGTTCGGCCTTCAAGCCCTTTCCCGGTGTTCACGTAGATGTGGTGGATGCTAATGGCGAATCAGTAGAACCCGGCAGGGGCGGACACGTAGTGGTCAAGGAGCCCTGGCCCGCTATGCTTACCACTCTTTATAAGGATCCAGAAAAGTATAAGGAGATTTATTGGTCCAAAATCCCCGGGATGTATCTGGCCGGTGACATTGCCACAAAAGACGAAGACGGTTATTTCCGGTTCCAGGGTCGCTCTGATGATGTCCTCAACATTGCCGGTCACCGGATTGGCACTGCCGAGGTAGAAAGTGCGCTGGTCAGCCATAAGTACGTGGCAGAGGCGGCATGTATAGGTGTTCCGGACAAGGTTCGTGGAGAGGTGGCCAAAATCTTTGTCACTTTAAAGGAGGGTGTGGAAGAGGACGAAGACACCTTGGTAAACGACCTCAAAGCCCATGTCCGGAAGGTCCTGGGACCCATTGTGATCATCCGCGGGATAGAATTTACGGACAAACTGCCTAAGACCAGGAGCGGCAAGATCATGCGCCGGGTCCTTAAGGCCAGGGAATTAGGATTAAAAGAAGGCGATCTGTCAACCCTTGAGGACTAAGGGACGGTGTTGTCTACAATGGAGCTGCCACTGGATAAGGTTCTGGATTTCCTGACTACCAAATAAATTCCAGCTCTGCTTTTTCTCGAGAGGGCAATATTTGGCGGGATGGTTCTATGATGATCTTTACAAGAGCTCGGTCTTGTGGATCTGTCTTGCTGGCTGAAACCTCCAGATTCTCAGGATTCGGATGGCCGCTCTTTTCCCAGAATAATGAAAAAGCCCTCTCAAGCCCTCTCTGAAGCTCCACTGGTTCGAGGTCTTTCTTGAAATGATCCTTGCACCACAAGATGAAGTGGGTAACTCTGGAGACAAAAGCCTGGTAGCTCAATGAACCGCTTGCAACCGTTGTTTCTGCCGGCATGAATGCCATGTCTTTACTCTGGGGGGCAACCAAGGGCATGATTCCTGCCCTGATGAACTGTTGAATTCTTTCTTCGGCAAAATAAGTCTCAGTGGCAAGTGGTCTGATTGTGCCTTGCCTATTCAGGGCCAGATCCTCAAGTCTTACCTCCTGCCATTCAGTAAATCGCGTGGGCCAGCCTGTCTTGGCAAAACTCTGACTCATGAGGCAGCCCAGCGCCCACACCGGGCTGATCCAAAGGTGACGGGGCTCCTCAAAGCGAACCAGTCGAGGTGTATTATCCGGTCCGTAAGGATAGCGAGTCAGAAAACGGTTACAGGTGACCGCTAACCATCTGGCTGAATCAGTCTTTGCTAGACGGCGCCATTTGGCAAAGGCCGATTCGTCAAGATAATGGGGCAAGAAGGAGAGTTTCTTAAGGTCATCCCAGGTGTCGAGATACAAGAACTTCTGGGTGATCCATCCGACCGTTGGTGCAAGAACGGTCTCTGCAAACTGGGCGATTTTTTCAAGGAGTTCAAGGCTCCTTGGGGAATTATCAAAAGGAAGATCAACAATGACCAAAGAGGGAAGATCCCGGATCAGTCTTGTTACCAAGGTGTTCAAGGTTTCATCCAGGGTTTCACGAGACACAGGGACTATTTCAAGCTCTATCTCTCCATTTATTCCCCCCTGCTTCAGGATGAACCTTGTCCCACGCCAGACGGCTTCGAGATCCCTGAATTCCTGATAAGAAAAAACATGGCTCACTATCCGTTGCAGCAAAGAATCGATCTGCGCAGTGAAGCCATGCGTTTCAGCACGAGGAGTCGGACCCCCTTCCGGCAAAGCGACCATTTTCAAAATATCATCAACAGCGCTCGTGGAAGTCTTTCCTGGTTCTTGATGCTCAGTCTCTACCCGGATCGGGGGAAGGTCCGGCCATTGCCTGAGCCTGGCGCCAATTTCTTGTGCGGACATGCCTTTTGCCTTGGCTCCCTTGATGAATTCCTTGGCATCCAAGAGGTTTTTCAAAAAACTGTTGTTATGAGCGAGTCCGTCGGGGTGGAAATCTTTCAAGCTTTT
>DAOUWN010000119.1 GCA_030667105.1 Deltaproteobacteria bacterium | reverse complement strand
GTGGTCATGATATTCCGAACAGTTCAGATAAAGGGCCTCATCATTAGTCACAACCATGCCGCCTTCACCCGTTGTGATGGTCTTGACCGGATCAAATGAGAAGATGCCCATGGCGCCGAATGTCCCCAGGCGGCGACCATTGAAAGTCCCACCGCAAGCCTGGGCCGTATCCTCTATGACGGGGATGCCGTGCCTGTCGGCAATGGCCACTATCTCGTCTATGCGGGCAGGTGCCCCCAGCATATGAACCGGTATTATCGCTCTGGTACGAGGCGTTATCTTCTGCTCAAGGTCTTCAGGGTCCATGGTGAGGGTTTCATCTACCTCTGTAAAGACCGGAATCGCCCCGCTCTCCAGGATAGCCTCCCACGTGGCCACAAAGGTAAATCCCTGGGTGATGACTTCATCACCAGGACTGATGCCCAGGGCTGCCATGGCCACGCGAAGCGCGGCCGTGCCTGATGACACGGCTTGTGCATAAGCGGCCCCGCAATATTCTGCAAAACGCTTTTCAAATTCAGCGACCTTGTAAACGCCCTTTCGCTGTTCGGCAAACTCATACCTAAAGAGGACTCCTGTTTCGAGCACATCAAGGATCTCCTGCTTTTCCTCTTCACCAAATACTTCAAAGCCTGGCATAGGTTTTCTCCTAACTAATAAGCCTCTTGGTATATCCTGATAGCTGCCTCTTTTGTCATTTCTCTCGGATTGTTCGCAATGGGCCGGGCGACCGTCATGGCCATCTCAGCCATGTCCTCTATGGCCGACTCCGGGATGTCGAGGTCTCTTAGCCCCTGGGGGATGCCGATAGCCAGAGTAAGCTGTCTCACAACCGCAATGCTTTGCTCTGCATAGGACCTCTGGGACTGTCCGGTCTCTCCGGCTTCCATCAGCGATGCAACTTGCGCGTATTTTGCCTCAGCGCTCTCCAGATTATATTCCATAATATACGGCAAAAGAACAGCATTGGCCAAGCCGTGGGGAATATCAAAAAAGGCGCCAAGGGGATATGCCAGGGCATGGCAGCCCCCCACGCCTGCGCTTGCCAGCGCGAGGCCTCCCAAGAGACTTCCCAGCAACATATCATTCCGGGCCTTGAGATCGTCTCCACTCTTCACGGCTTGCCTCAGGCTTGCCCCGATAAGACCTATGGCTTCACGGGCCACCATATCACTCATCGGGTTGGACTGCAGCGAGGTAAAGGCCTCAATGGCGTGCGTGAGGGCATCTGTTCCCGTGGTGGCAGTGGGATGGGGTGGCAAAGTCACGGTCAGCTCCGGGTCCAGGAGCGCCAGGTCGGGATACATGAAACGACTGTTAATGCCCCCCTTCTTCTTTTTGTCGCGCATGGTAAAAACGGCCGTAAAGGTCACCTCACTCCCGGTGCCTGCAGTGGTAGGAATCATGATGGTAGGCAGGCCGGGCTGTGGTACGGTCTCAAGGCCGATATAGTCTTCAGCCTTTCCAACGTTTTTGGCCAGCATTGCTGCCGCCTTGGCAACATCCAGGCTACTGCCCCCACCCACACCGATCACAAGATCACAAGCTTCTTCTCTGGCTAGTTCTGCCGCTTCATCGGCCAGAACCGGCTCGGGTTCCGGCGTAATCTTGTCGTATCGGATATAGGAAATACGGCCCCCTTCCAGACTGTCCACAACCTGCTGGGCCACGCCTGCCCGCTCAAGGCCTTGGTCCAGCACAAGGAGAACCTTCTTCCCGGCAAGGGCCTTCACCTCATCTACCAGTTTTTCTAAGGCCCCCTGTCCAAAAACAATTTTCTTGGCACCCTGAAAATTGAAAGTAGATTGCATGCTTACCTCTCTTTAGATAAAATTGCAGAGCAATTTTGTCGGCTATACTGTCAGTATTCGAGGCACAATTTTGAAACGTCCTCTTCCGGCTCGATGGGATATTTACCATCAAAGCAGGCCAAACAAAAGTTGTTCTTTTCGAATCCCGTGGCCTCAAGCATGCCCGGCAGGCTCAGATAGCACAGGCTATCCAGCCCGATAAAGGTTTTCACCTCGTCCACAGAGTGCTGACAGGCGATGAGTTCCGCCTTGGTTGGAAAGTCGATTCCGTAGTAACAGGGGTAACGGTGAGGCGGACAACTCACCACCATGTGCACTTCCTTGGCCCCTGCTGCCCGCAAGGTCTTGATGCGCATCTTGCTCGTGGTGCCCCGAATGATAGAGTCTTCGACAATGACGACACGCTTCTGGTTCAGGATATCTCGTACCGGGTTGAGTTTGACTTTGACCCCAAAGTCCCGCATGGATTGGGCAGGCTCAATAAAAGTCCTTCCCACGTAGTGGTTCCGAATGACCCCCATCTCCATCGGGATCCCGGACTCATGACAGAAGCCGATGGCCGCATAGTTCCCGGAGTCGGGAAAGGGCATGGCAAAGTCGGCCTCAAGAGGATACTCCCGGGCCAGGTTTCTGCCAAGGCGCTTTCTCACTGCGTAGACGTTCTGCCCGAAAATATTGCTGTCCGGTCTGGCAAAATAGATGTACTCAAAGATGCAAAAAGTGGGTTTGGTTTGAGCAAAAGGCTTGATCGATTCAAGGCCATCTTTTCCTATAACGAGTATCTCGCCCGGATCAATATCCCTGATATACTGAGCATCTACCAGATCCAGGGCGCACGTCTCAGACGTGACAATGTAGCCCCCGTCAAGCATTCCGAGACATAGCGGCCGGAACCCGTTGGGGTCCCTGAAAGCAATGAGGCTGTCTTCGGTCATCAGGACACAACAATACGCCCCTCTAATCTCAGACACAGCCTTTACGATGGCTTCTTTCATGCCTCCTTGCATATGCCGCGCCAGCAGGTGAATGATGATTTCGCTGTCCATAGTGGCCTGAAAGATGGAACCTCTCTTTTCAAGGTCTTTTCTCAGCTTCTTGGCATTGGTGAGGTTTCCGTTGTGGGCAATGGCAATCGTTTTGCCGGCATGGGAAACCACGAAGGGTTGGGCGTTCTTCAAAATAGAAGAACCGGTCGTTGAGTATCTAACATGCCCAATGCCTATGTGGCCGTGGAGCCCGTTCAAGGCCGGTTCGTTGAAGACTTCATGTACGAGTCCCATTCCCTTGTGTTCGTGGATCGATTTCCCGGTTGAGGTCACAATGCCGGCGCTTTCCTGTCCACGGTGCTGGAGGGCGTAGAGCCCAAAATAGGTCAACTTTGCCGCATCATCGTGTCCGAACACGCCAAAGACACCGCACGATTCCCTTGGTCGCTGGTCGCTGGTCATTGATGATTGAATATCGAGTCTTACATTAGTCATTGGTCATTAGAACATTTTCGACCTGTGCAATTGATTTGCAGTGCCTGTCACATTCCGCCCCCTGGGTAAAGCGGAAATCTTTCGCACAAATCCCTGACAGATTCGTTCATCCGGCGAAGAACGGCTTGATCGTTTGGCTGATCCATGACCTCAATGATCATGGCTCCAATGGTGGCCATTTCTTGTTCTTTCATGCCGCGTGTCGTCACTGCCGGGGTCCCGATGCGAATGCCGCTTGTCACAAAAGCACCGCGTTTCTCAAAGGGTACGGTGTTCTTGTTGACCGTGATACCCGCTTCCTCCAACGCCCTTTCAGCATCTCTTCCACTTATCCCCAGATTACTCAGATCCACCAGCATGAGATGGTTGTCCGTTCCACCAGACACCAATTTGAGGCCAGCGTCCACTAAATGTCGTGCCAGTGCCGCGGCATTGGCCACAGTCTGGCACTGGTATGCCTTGAAGCTTTCTGACATGGCCAGTTTGAAGGCCACGGCCTTTGCGGCTATGACGTGCATCAGCGGGCCGCCTTGAATTCCAGGAAATATCTGACTGTCAAGTTTCTTGCCATGTTCCACCTGTGCCAGGATAAATCCACCGCGGGGCCCCCTGAGCGTTTTGTGAGTTGTGGAGGTAACCACATGTGCATGGGGAATAGGTGATGGATGTTCCCCCGCGGCCACCAATCCCGCGATATGAGCCATGTCAGCCATGAGATAGGCATCAATTGAACGGGCGATGCGGGCAAAGGCCTCAAAGTCAATGATTCTTGGATACGCGCTGGCTCCGGCCACAATCATCTTGGGCCGATGCTTTTTGGCAATAGCTTCAACCTCTTCATAGTCGATCGTTTCTGTCTGTTGGTCCACTCCGTAGGAGACAAAATTGAAAAAACGGCCGGAAAAACTCACAGGACTTCCATGGGAAAGGTGCCCACCGTGAGACAGATCCATGCCCAAAACCGTGTCTCCAGGATTGAGCAGGGCAAAATAGACAGCCATATTTGCTTGGGTGCCTGAATGGGGCTGCACATTGGCATAAGGGGCACAAAAGAGCTCTTTTGCGCGTTCAATGGCGAGTCTCTCTGCAGTGTCCACATATCGGCATCCACCGTAAAACCGGCGGCCCGGATAGCCTTCTGCGTACTTGTTCGCAAGAACACTCGCCTGCGTGGCCATCACGGCAGGGCTGGTGATATTCTCCGAAGCGATCAGCTCAAGTCTTTGGGTTTGCCGTTCCAGCTCCAATCGGATGGCATCAGCAATTTCAGGATCGGCTTTCCTTACGATATCTTGAAAGGTTTTGAACATATAATAACATGCTTTCCGATTCTTGAAGCAGTCTTCAAAAGTGCAACGCAAGTGTATGCAGTAACAGGTGCTCGAACTGCCTGGATTTAGGAGACGCGGGCATCAGGCCGCCACGCTCTGTTTATCTCACTTCTCTTTTTGCTTATGCTCATGCTTCATGTCACCATCCACTGTTCCTTTGACACGCTCTCTCTCTTCGGCAAAATCAAAACCTGTCCAAATCCCTATTGAGCCCAGGATCGAGTCCTGAGGGTGAAACTGGCGAAAAATCTTGAAGTAATAGGCAGCCTCTCTGCTGTTAATGGTGGCCTTGGGATTCTCGGCCTTGATTCGCTCAAACTCCTCATGGCTCATCTCCTTCTCAGCCAGTTTTTCCCCGAGGCTCTCGCATCCTGCCCCCTGTGTATACTGAACCTTATAACGCCAGAGGATCTCATCGGGAAGATAATCAGTATCCTCAAAGGCTTTTCGTAGAATCCATTTCTCGATCTTGGCCCCTTCATGTTCACGGATTTTCAGTTCTGGTGGGATCTTCATAGAGAGATCCACCATATCAACATCCAAAAACGGGACTCTGAGTTCGAGACTAAAGAACATACCCATTCGGTCAGCCCTTTGCAGGTTAATATTGTGCAGATTGCCAATGCACCGTTTGGCTTCCAGGTTAAGTTTACCAAACGGAAAATGCTTCATGTAGTGGTAGCCGGTGAAGAGCTCGTCTGCTCCTTCGCCAGTGAGCACGACCGTCACATAATCGGCAGCCAGTTTGCAGGTGAAGTAGCACGGGATGGCACAGCGCACCATGGAAGGATCATAGCTCTCTAACTTCCTAATAACGATGGGCAGCGCCTCGTAATACTCCTCCTCTGTAAAGAGCAGTTCGTGGTGTGTGGAGCCTATATGTTTGGCTGCAATGCGGGCCGCCTTTATGTCATCGCTCACATCTCCGTCATCATCTTCCATGCCCACCACAAAGGTGTGGAGATGAGGAATTTCTTCAGCCGCTATAGCAGCAACCAGGCTGCTGTCCAGTCCGCCGCTGCAGAAAGAACCTACCGGAATCTCCGGATCGGCCAATAATCTCTTCTTGACCGCCTTGATGAATGTTTCCCGAATCAGATGACAGGTCTGGTCGATATCAGTGAGAAGATGGTCTTCAATCGCCGGGATCTGATAATACTGCACAAAGCCTTCCTCAGCGGTGTAGTAGTGTCCAGCAGGGAACTCGTGGACTTCATTGACACCGGCAAGGGTCATGGCACCCAGTTCGGAACTGAAATAAAGACTGTCATTGTGATAGCCATAATAGAGCGGTTTGATACCGATGGCGTCCCTTGCCAGCATGAAATCATCACCGTCAAACAGGGCAAAGGCGAACATGCCATCCAGTTCCTTGACGCACTCAGGACCTTTTTCCTGATAGAGATGAAGGATGACCTCTGTGTCTGATTTGGTCTTAAACCGGTATGTAGGAATAAGGCGTGTTCTGAGCTTGCGAAAATTGTATATTTCGCCGTTGCAGATAATTCCTAGACTCCCACCGTTGGCCAAAATGGGCTGATGACCTCGGGCCACATCCACAATAGATAGCCGTGTATGCCCTAGAACCATATCTCCGTATTGGTGGAGGCCCCTGTCATCTGGGCCACGATGGGGCAGGGCGTCCAGCATACGGTTAATAGTAGTCTCGTCTCTTACACCAAAACATCCTGCTAAACCACACATGTATAAATCCTTGTCAGAATTAAGTTTTAGTCAACGAAAATTTTTCTAAGGTTGGCCGTGGTGAGCGAATTTTCCATCTCTGAGATTATTGAACCAACATAATACCAACTCAAAACATTAGCCGCAGATAACGGAACTGACTGTCTGCGCCAGTCCGCGTGAGTCTGCGGCTAATTCGTTTTCCTTATATCCCTACATTATTGGCAAGTACTTTTCAATTTCATACTGGCTCACGTGGGTGCGGTAGCAATCCCACTCGATCTTTTTGTTCTCAATGAACTTGTTGAATATGTGATCGCCCAGGGTCTCGCGTACCAGCTCGCTTTTTTCCACCTCATGAATCGCTTCAAAGAGACTGCCCGGTAGCGAGTCGATGCCCGCTCTCTCTCGTGCTGCCCTATCCATCTCGTAGATGTCTTCCTCGACCGGCTC
>DAOUWN010000057.1 GCA_030667105.1 Deltaproteobacteria bacterium | reverse complement strand
TTCTCAAGCTCAATCTTAAGGCGCCCTTGCTGTTCGAGTTTTCGCAATACTGTCAGCAGGTCTCTATTGTAATCATTCACCTCTGTGTAACGCTTCCACAAGCAATGCAACAGGCTGTCCTCTTCTCTATACTCATACACGGGCTCAAAGTGGACTACAGCCTTTGGCTCATTGTCTATCAGGGCATTGACCGTTTTCTCCGGCAAGTTCCGTATCTGCTCAATACTGTTATGTGTAAAAATCACGGCTCCCCTCAGCCGCTCCAACACTTCCTCACGTGGATTGCAGTAATCGAACTGTGCGAATTCTATAGGAGCTCTGAAGGTCTTTGCCACAAGTTCACCTAATCTAACCCCCTCCTCCGTATATTCCCCACCGAATGCATTCTTGCACAACCCGTTGGACACGGCGAAGAACAGGTTTCTTCCCCAGCCGCATCCGAGCTCAACCAGTGTATCACTGGGTGTTACATATTGCCTCAAGACTTCTGCAATCCTGTGATACAGATAATTCCAGAAGAAATCATCAGTTTCAGAATAGTAAATTTGCTCACCCAGGTGGAACAACAGATTCGGAGGAAAATGGGTCTTCAACAGAGAGCTGATTGTATCCTCTAAGTTCCTGAATCTATTCTGCCTAAATGCGTCTAGTAAGGCGCCCCACTTCTCACCGTACTCAGCCGTCACAAGGCTGTCATTGCGGTGTCGGGGTGTCCAGTCTGACAGGCCCAACAATCTCGCTGGCCATGGCGAGAATCTTGGTAATTCATTTACCTCGACCAGTCGAAAGCGTTCCGGAACGACTGCGTGATTCTCTGCTTCTCTTTGCTCTCTTGGCACGTCAGGTCCCCAGCCTCTCTCGTCTATGTCGGCAACAACTCCTTGGGATCCCAATCGGCCCAATCCCGATCCTTCCACAGCTTGGCGTAATCAATACCATAGCTGCATCGGTTACATGGGAAAATCTCCATTCGCCGAAGGTCCATATGGAGTCGGCGAAGCTCGCCCATGCCGGAGCTGTGCCATATCTCCTCGAGGCTGTCGTCTTGAACGCTTCCCACGACAAACGGGTCTTTTGTGTTGCTGCATGGATGCACGTCGCCGTCAAAGCCGACGAATAGCCGCTCCCAAGGGAACTGACAGATAAAGACGGTTTTCACAGGTTCAGTTACGCTATAGTCCTTCAGGGGATTGTAGACCACTTTGTCACAAACAGGATGCATTGTCTGATAGAATGCTCTGGGATCCTTAGCTATGGCCGGCCATAATGCTGTGATCCTGACAACAGGCTTCTCTACGCCCTTTCTTCTCTTCATTACCTTGAGCCTGGCCAGGTTGTTAAGCACGGTTTCAAGCTTCACTGGATATCTTATCTTCTCATACACATCTCTTAAACCATCAATTGAGACAGATATGTAGTCAACACAGTATTCCACAAGCTTTTCGGCGATCCGCCCTTTAAGCAGGCTTCCATTTGTCAGGAAAGACACATTTGGTATCTTCTTCACCATCTTCGCGTAATGGACATAGGCATCAAACTTGGGATTCACCAGTGGTTCGCCTCTCCAGCTAAGCCGGACCGAGAAGATCCCTTTCCCAGCACACTCGTCGACTATCCTCTTGAAGAGTTCAAAGTCCATATGATCATATACACCATATTCATCGTCAGACAGGTGCCGACTCGGGCACATGGGACACTGAAGGTTACACTTGGCAGTCGTTTCGATGTCGACATGAAGGGGAAAAGGAGCGACCTTATTCATCTTTGGGTACAGGTACCATCTGTATCGATTGATTAGAAATTTGATCAGGCTGCCCTGATTCCATACATATGCCAGGTCTCTTAGCCGGCTGTCGTGGCTTTTTTGAAACGTGTTAACCTCTACCCTTTTAAGCAAAGCCCCTTGTCTCCTCTCCCGCTATTTGCAGGCATTCCATGGCGCATCTATATACACCCCGGCCGTCTACGAGCCCTCTGGCATTGTTTCGCAGGTCCTGGATTCTTCTGCTATTGGACTTTACTTCAGCCACTGTCTCTGCAAGTCTTGCCACCGCGATGCCGTCATGAACAGAACCGATATCGATGCAAGCGCCATGTTCTGCAAAATAGGAAATCGTCTTTTCTTCGTGGACCTCATTGGCTAACGCCGCAGTGCACATGCCCATGGCACACAATTCAAACAGGGTTTGTCCACCTCCACAAATGACTAGGTCAACTTTGATCAGTTCTTGATGAAGTCGAGGCAAGGCCGTTCTTGTAACACTGGGGAAGGGAAGTCCTGCAAGCAGGCCTTCCAGTTCCCTCACGTGCATGAAATGAGGCCCAAGGAAAAAGGTCGCTTCAAGTTCCTCCTTCAGCTCAGACAATACCTTGGCCACTTGAACGGTGGCACCGTGGGTATCACTGCCTCCCATGGTCACGCCAATTCGAATCGGCCCCTTCGACGTCTCGTCTCTTCTTGTGATGTTTAGTACTTCCGGGGCAATGATTGCGTACCCCGGGACGTTTAGCACACGAACGTCAAGGCTCCTTGGCCTCTTTTCTTCCTCCCAACAACCTGCGATTGCATTGATAACAAGATCCGCGGCTTCTATGCCTCCCTCCAAGTCATCGAAACAGACGACTATCGATCGGCGTCTTTTAACCTGCCTAACCCATTCGGACTTGGTGGACATGATGTCGAAAATCCAAAGATCCGGTATCACATGGTTTTGAAAATAGTCCTCGATGATGTAACCTTCGTGGGATTCAATCGGATATTCAAGACACGGATGTTCTGCATCATGAAGAATCTGCTTTGAGCAGTCATTTTGCCGAATAACAAACAGATATGGCACCCCTTTAGTTCTGAATTCATTCGCAAGGGTCTTCATGCGGAACAGGTGTCCCATGCCCCGTTGATGGTCTCCATCCACCCTTATGACAATCCGTTTCTTCTCTTCTTCCACCATTCAACAATTTGCCGCGTGCTGATTTCCCATGGAGCCCTGCCCTTTCCAATGTCTGCCAGGATCTGCTCAAGGAACGCCAGGTCAGTGCTTGTATCAACGGTCAGGCGAAGGTCAGGGAAATTATTTACTGCCAAGCACTTAAGCCGAAAAATGACAAAGGAATTCGGCTCATCCAGGATGTATTCATTGACATGCTCTCTTTGCTTCTGTTCTGTTGCTTCAAGCCACGAACGCTCCAGGGCCCTGAAGGTAAATGCCTCGACGCCCACACCGACAGGCAATCCCATACCGTCGACAACTTCGAACCCTGTTACATAATCAACCTCGTTGTTGAGGATGTACTCCATCACCCGGCGAGCTTCGCGGGGATCAACAAGGGGATTGTCACCAGTCGCCCGCATGATGTACTTCAGCTCGTATGCCTTTGCCGTCTCATAGAAACGATCCAGGACATCTTCCTCTGATCCTCTGAAGCAATGAACTCCCTCGTCGCGTGCCAGGTCCTCCACCAGGTCATCCCGCGCCAAGCCTGAGGTCGCCACAATAACAGGGCCCACATGGCTTAACCTCCGTATACTGTGAGACAACAGGGGTATCCCGGCAAGGGTCCGGGTCACCTTGCCGGGGAGTCTTGTAGAACCCATTCTAGCCTGCAATATAATAGCTGCTTCTTGCATAGGAGAAGTCAATAAGTTAAGGTTACACGGCGTCTTCAGATATCACCTCATTCTCAGCAAGATCTCTTCTCAACCTTCTGCCGACGACCAGATTAAGATACTTGGGATGAATGCCATGGCCGGGCCGCATGATTTTGATGTCTTCCCTTTTCAGGGTCTCTCCCGACTTCATGTCCCTGGCTGCGACAAGACTCTTTCTAGCATTGATCCGCCATTTCTTTTCCGGCGGATAGACTTTCTTGACTCCCTGTCCCCTCAGGATGGGAATCAAACGAATGTCTTTGACCATTGACTCTAACTCCGCGGGTTCAAGGGAGACTTCATAGTCAGGTCTCTTCAGGCTTCTGTCTAATGTTACATGTTTTTCTATGACACATGCCCCCATGCTGGCAGCCAGCACCGACGGCAGCACCCCGGGTACGTGGTCTGAGTACCCAACCAGTACGTCAAAGGCTGATTGAAGGGTCCTTATGATGTTCAAATTGGCATACTTTGGCTCAGGGGGGTAAGAGGTGGTGCAATGCAGTAGAATCAGCTGATCATTCCCCGTGGCCAGGATTGCTTCAACAGCTTCTTCTACTTCGCCCATTGTGGCCATGCCGGTTGACACAATCATCGGTTTTCCTTTTCGTGCAATATATTCTAGAAAGGGATGATTGGTCAGATCATCAGAACCCGTCTTGAAAACCGGCACACCCACTTCATCGAGGAAGTCCACGTCATCATAATAACTCGGCGTGGAAAAGATGGTCATGCCGATTTCTTCGGCATAGGCAAAGAGGATCCTGTGCTCCTCTCGGCCGATTTCAAACCGCTTGAAGAACTCGAATTGTGACATCCTCGAGCCGTCCTCAAACTCGAATTCAGCACCCGGAAGTGCAATCGTCTCTGCACAATAAGTCTGTATCTTGACGGCACCAGCTCCTGCCTCTTTCGAGAGCCTGATCAGCTCCTTCATACCCTCCATGTCTTCATACATGCCCCCAATTTCAGACACAATGAAACAGGGCCGACCTTCCCCTACTCTCTTCGTCCCTATGCTTATCGAATTCAACTTAAGCACCTCTCAGCTCAGATGTGAAGAACTAGCCAAAGCTCTCGTCACGCCAAAAATGCAACACATATTTGAGGGTATGGTATTTGAATCCAGCGGCCTGGTAAAGCCCCTGAGCCGCCGCATTGATTGAGTACGTATCAACATAGATGCTCTTTTCTTCTCCATATCGTTCCCGAACTGCATTAAGCATCAGTCTGCCGATACCTTTGCGCTGACAGTTCCTCAGAACACCCACGATCTGCAACCAGATCTCCTCCGGCTCTTGAAATCTCAGCGTAACGATGCCGGCCGGTCGGCTATCGACGTGTGCGACTAGGAGTTCATCAGCAAACCCTTCGCAGTGATTCCTGATGGAACTTCGCCAAAGGTGAATAGCTTTTGTCTCGGGTATTCTGGGATCCTGAAAAAATCGACTCGTTCGCATTTCCTCTGCCAAGCCAACAAATGGCTGGCTGTCGGTCTCCCTACAGAACTCAAAATGGCAATTGTCGGGGATTGACCAAGGCAATCGTGAGATCGACTTTTCCCAGCAGAAAGTCAATTCCGTGTCGATAAGGCGACTTCCACTCCAGACAAGATCATTGACGGCTCCATTGCAATGACTCGGCAACTTTATTGTGACAAACTCTATGTCTTTTGCCTCTTGAATGACATTTTCGATCAAACCCTCTACCTCTTCAAGCCGCTGCGTTGTCCTGGATGCCGTCAAGTCAATCAACCCGCATCGCATCCCCAACTGTTCTGAATCCCAATCCAAATATTGAAGATCAACCGCCGACATGCACTTCTTCTGTCCCCCCCGATTCTCCCCGCATCATCAGAAAATCCAGCACAGATAACATGGGAACAAATCGACCATGCAATTGTCTATAGACCGGGTGTTCAAACTCCTGCCACACAACTTGAATCTTCTTTCTGCTGAAAAGCGCTTCGTTGAGGTAAGCCTTGGATCCCTCGCCAGTCAAATAGGCACTTCCGCTCACCGCCTTGACTAGGTCCAAGAGCCGCCAGCTGCCCGCGGAATCAATGTTGTAGTCTGAGGCAAAGGCTAATGGAGAGGTTATTCCCAGCTCATCTCCCACTAACCTTAAAAGGTCCATATTCAGGTCGAAAAGGAAGGATTGTTTCTTGCTGTAGATCTGACAAACCGTTTCGAAACAATCATCGAAATGGGGTGCTTTCTTGTAGTTCGCTTCGATGGTCCCCAAATGCTTCTGATGCCAGTTGCTCCCATAGTCAATTCTCACATCCCGGATAATTTGGTCGCCCCGCCCCTTTTTCACGATCGGAACCGTAAGCCATTTGACACCATCCTTGGTCTTGATCTTATCTCGGTTGTGCCATCCGCGACGCAGAAATTGGACATCATCCAGCACAATATAGAGGTCGCTTTTCGCCCACCTGTCAAAAAAACCGAGCCATGGTAAGAAGTCCGGCTGGTGTATGGTCACGACCATCGATAGTCACCGACGCTAAAAAGGGTAGTGCGAAATCCCTTCACAGTAAGTACCTTACAATCTCAAAGCGCTCTGCGTATTTGACACCAATCAGCCTTCCGTCGTTTTCGTTTTGCTTCTCCACAAAATCGAGCCACTCATATCTCACTCGTTCCAACTCTGAGACATGTGCCTTGATGACCTCTGTCTTTCTGTCCATAACCTCTGAAATATCTGAGTAGAAGTTTCCACGGAATTGCTGTTCAGTGTCGTAGAAGTTGCTCCTGTACATGAGGAATCTTGGCACATGGCGCCCGGCCATCAATGTGCTTTTTGCAGCGTATTGGTGATCTCTGTGCAAATCACAAGTCCAGTGACTGTAGATAGTATCTATGTTGAGTTCCTCAATATACGATGTAATCTGTTTGGTGAGCGCTTCGTCAAAGGGAACCATAAACGTTTCGTAGTTCAAGCGTATCAGGTCCGCTCCAATAATCTCTGCGGCCATCAATCCTTCCTGGTAGGCAATATCTGCAGACCTGACTAGATCCCCGTTGGGATTCTTATAGGACGAATCCGTGATGACCAACATAGTGACCATGTCCCCCCGCTGGACGTGCCTTATGAGGGTCCCGCTACAGCCGAGTTCAAGGTCATCGTAATGGGCTCCGACGCCTAAAACATTCATTGTTATTCACCATCCTGACGTTAGGGTTTGTCTGCTCAATTGCTAAAAGACCAATTACCTGATAACTGCAAAGGGGCGTTTACACTGTCTTCTCCCTTGACAATCACTTTACAAATGTAAAGGAGGGTTAAAACGTTCTTCTTTGTGTTGCTGTCATAAATAGCAAAAGAAAAACGCCACCTGTTAGGATTCAGGAAAAGGCCCGGCATTTCAAACCTGACACTGAACTCATTCCCTCTGCCACTCATCCTTTCATAACCTTTTCTTCCCTGTGCTATCTGAGTTAGCCCAACGTCGTGAAAGTATATATTGAATACCGGTCTTGTTACTTCGCCGGACAATTTAACCTTAGCATCGACCCTAAATGGATGCCCAAACTGCACGTTGATTTCTTTTCGGATACAGTCTTCTCCGTTGATGCGCAAATCAGATACCTCGGCATCTCCACTGCTATAGATGATGTGTGACTTGTGGTAATCAAATAGATTATTGTAGCCGTCTATGGCTTCCTGGGGTGCCGTATTCATTTTGATTTCGCATTGATCTAATAAGATCACCCTGTCGCATATGGAGGCAACGGAAGGCATTGCATGTGAAACAAACACGACGCCGGCATTTTTCACAAGATCCTTTATGCGGTCCTGACACTTGTACCTGAAACCAGTATCGCCGACAGCCAACACCTCATCAATAAGAAGGACATCCGGCTCGATTTGGCTGGCAACCGCGAACCCCAGTCGCACCTTCATCCCCGAACTGTAATTCTGAACTGGCGCATCGATGAATTCGCCTATTTCAGCAAACTCAATAATATCCTGAAGTTTTTCATCAACTTTTCTTCTTGATATCCCCAAGACGGAGGCATTGACATAGATATTCTCCCGGCCTGTCAGAATGGGATTGAACCCGGCGCCCAGCTCGATTAAAGCCCCAACTTTCCCGCGACAAGTAATTCTTCCCTTGTCTGGTCTAATCAGGCCACTTAGCATTTTCAATATGGTACTTTTCCCCGCACCGTTCCGTCCAATCAAACCCAGGCATTCTCCCCTTTTGAGCTGAAAGGAAACGTCTTTGACTGCCCAGAACTCGTCTCTTCGAAGGGGTTTTTCGGAACCGCCTTGTCCCATCAACTCAGCACCCAAATCTTTTAAGCCGTACCACAAACTTCGCTTCAGGCTGCGGCAGAACTTCTTGGAAACGCCTTCAAGTCTTATTAAAGTGTCGCTTTCGCTCACGCACTCATTCTCTCAACAAGAATCGGTATAGCCAGACGATAAACAACCCAGGAGACAACGAGAACCACGAACATCAAAAATGTGACAGCAAAAAATGGAACCGGATTATGCAAAACGCCTTGTGTGGCCAGATCTCTGGCGCCCACAAGGATCGGACTGACTGGATTCAGCACGGCCAATAATGAAAAAGGGAAGTTCACTGGTGGTGGATAGACCACCGGAGTAATGAAAAACCACAGACCGGTTACCACCATAAGACCATGAGCTATATCAGTATAAAGAACTCCTATGGGCGTAATTAAGAGTCCCAATGCCGTGCCCAACAGAACTAGAACCAGAACAGCCAGCAGGGAAAGAGGTACGCCCCAGCCTAATGGCAATTTGTATATGATAAAAACCATAACCAAGATCAATAATTTGATGCTCAAGTTGAACAATGTTTGTCCAATACCGGATAGTATTAAAGCCTCTTTGGGAATATTGATCTTGGCCAACAAGGCCTTTGATGCAGTTACAGCCTTCAATGGCGCATTAAGACTATCAACGAAAACCTGCCACAAAACTGTGCCGAACATGACAAAGGCTGGATAGGGGATATTGGTCTCGCTTATATTGATAATTTTACGGCTATTCAATATGATGAAAACAAGGGCTGTCGCAACGGGCGGCAAAAAGGCCCAGAGAAACCCCAGTAAGGATTGGCGATATTTGGCGCTGATATCTCTGACCATTAACCGCCAACCTAGCTCTCTAGAGGCAAGTAGATCCCTCCACATTTCTCTTACCATGAGAATTGGGAAGCGAAGTCTTGATTCCGGAGTATAAACGACAATAGGGAGGTCTTTACTTTTTTCAGCGTTATCGGTCATCATTCTTTAGCTTTAGCGTGGTCGAAATGCTTCATTGCGTCGGCAGTCAATTCATCTCCAATCATATCATTTCATGCAGGCTGCCAGAACCCTCTCCCAGGTCATCTTTGCTTGCTTCAAAGAATACTCATGTCGACGTTCGTTTCTTATTGCCAAAGCACCTCCGGAAAGCTTTTCATAAAGGATATTGTTCTCTAACAGGCACTTAATAGCCGCAACGAAACCATCCAAATCTCCTGGCTTGATTAGCAGACCGTTTTCTCCGTGATGCACAACATCAGGAATGTCCGCATCATCAAAAATAACAACAGGCAATCCGCAACTCATGGCTTC
>DAOUWN010000132.1 GCA_030667105.1 Deltaproteobacteria bacterium | reverse complement strand
TTATTAAGCAGTTAAAGGCGCTGGGTTGGGACCATATTGAGGATGCTATTGATGTGCCCTATCTCACCGAATGGGAGAGCTTCCGCGATGTCTTGCTGGCTTCAGGCACTTTTTTGGTTTCAGAATCTCTTTCAGTCGCTTGGCGTTCTTTACCGCATATCCCCCAAAATCGTTATCAAAATAAAGGTATGTGTCTTTCCCCCATTTATTGATCTTTTGTGCCCAGGTCTGAAGCTCCTCTCCCGAATAGTCAGAGGCATAAAGCTTCTGGGAACCATGGAGGCGTATGTAAACAAAATCCGCAGTCACGACCTCATGAAAGGGATATCGGCCTGCGGTATCTGCTATGCAGAAGGCGATGTTGTGTTTTCTTAGAATCCCAAAAAGCCGGTCACTAATCCAGGAATGGTGTCGGACCTCCAGAGCGTGCTGATAAGAGGGGTTCAAGGATTGACAGAAATTCCGGAACTCGTTTTCATCAAAAGAAAGACGCGGCGGGAGTTGAAAGAGTATGGGTCCCAGCTTCTCTTTCAGGCCGGCCGCAACACTATAGAATCGCTCCAAAGGCTCCTCTGGTTCTTTCAGCCCTTTCGTATGGGTGATATACTTGCTAGCTTTTAGTGCCCAAAGGAAATGATCAGGCGTCCTGCTCTTCCAGTTTTCAAACGTTTTGAGCTTGGGAAGCCGGTAGAAGGTCGCATTGACTTCTACCGTGTCGAAGTGTTGGGCGTAGTATTCCAGCCATTTCGATTTGGGCCAGTTGACAGGATAGAATATCTTTTTCCAGTGCGGATAGGTCCACCCGGATGTGCCGATTCTTATTGTCACGGCCGTTTCCACCGCTCTATCTCAGCACCCATCCAGGCACCATTACAAATGATGCCGACCGGACACATTTCATAACACTCTGACATGTGGTGATCCTTCAAGGTGTTATTTGGCGATGGGGCGCTCATTTGAAGAGAAGCATGTTTATTGTCAGTGATACCTGTATTTCCGGATCACTGCGCACACCACCCCAAGGATTTTGATCTCATGGTTGTGCAGAATGATCGGTTTCATCTCAGGGTTGGCTGGCTCCAGACGGATGTGGTCCGGCTCGATGTACAACTTCTTCAACGTGACTTCTTCGTTATTGATCAAGGCCACAACGGTCTCACCGTTCTCAGCCGTTTCCCTGGCTTCAATAATAATATAGTCTCCGTGCTGGATATTTTCATCTACCATGGAGTGACCTTCAACCCGAAGGGCATATGTTCGGAATCGGCCAACCATGTCCTTGGGAATTGAGATTGTCTGATGATAAGGGAGGGCCTCTATGGGTTGGCCTGCAGCCACAGTTCCCATGACCGGAATTTCAGCGGGTTCAGTCTCAACTTCACAACGCATCCAGTCCCAATCAATTACAGATCGGTCTTCCTTTGCTTTGTGGGGTATTATTTTAGTTGTCATAATCACTCCTTTTCAGCAATTCGTTCCAATTATCTTGGGCCATTATGCACTTTTGGTACTGATGAGTAGACAAAAAAGCGCGGGTGATCCGCAGTTCATGCGTGAAGAAAATGCTTGAACAAGACTTCCTTATTAACATGAGCCTCGGCCAGCTCCACAAGACGCATGTGGTGTGTGAAAAAGATGACTTGTGTTCGCCTCGATAGTTCGGCGAGAACTTGCAGAGCAGCGGCCGCCCGTTCGTCATCAAACTTGATCAGGATATCGTCAACGATGAACGGCATTGCTTCGTTTCGTTCCATATATGCTTCAAGGCTTGCCAGCCGTATGGCCAGGTAAAGCTGGTCAGTAGTTCCGTCACTCATACCTTCCACACCAACGATTTCCTTGCCTCCCGCTCGGGCACCCACCAGCACTGAGTCTCCTTTGTCATTGAACTCCACGCGCAACCCCTCGAACGAACCAAGCGTCATAAGGGCAAAGATCTCTTCTGATCGTTCCAGGATCGGGCCTTGGTTCTTTTCACGGTATCTTTCAATGGCCTGGTTCAGCACCGTGGATGCGAGCCGGAACCGGACATACTGTTCCACGTCGGTTTCAAGCCGTGCCAGGAGGCCCTGGGTTTCTTCGGCCAAGTCCACAGCCCGCGCGCTGCCGTCCATCTTCTTCAGCTCGTTTCGCTCGCTCCCGATGGTCTGATCAAGCTCGGACTTCTCACGGCCAAGCGCTTTGATTTCTGCCGAGAGTCGGGCCAGTACCGGATCGATGCTGTCGGGATCAACGGTTTGTGCATCCTGGACGAACTCATCGAGAGTAGCACCAGCGCTCAGTTTGCGAAGCTGTGCCTCCAGTTGATCGAGTTTGCCCTCTATATCGCGTCGACGCGTAGATCGCCCTTCGGCCACGGCCAACTCTTCAAAATTTTTGCACCCCGCCTCCTCGCACATACTGTCCAACTGAACACGAATTCCCGCTACTTGGCTTTTCGCCTTCCGAAGATTTCCTTCTTCCTTTTGGAGGCGCTTTTCTAAGCCTTCCCGTTGCGTCTTTGATGTTTGTCCGCGTGTAACCCGGGCGTTTAGCTCGCCCACGGTCTGTTCAATCGGAAGCTCAAGCAGGTCCGGCGCCACGCGTCCTGCCAGGCTTTTGACCTTCTTGAAAAAACCATCAGCATCTTTGTCGATGTCATGAAGCCGGCGACCATACCCTTTGGCCTCTTTGAGTTTGTCGAGAAGGGTTTTGATATCCTGCATCACTGCATTGGCCTGGGCCGGGCTGGCGTTAGAGTCAAGGCCCAGCGGCTGAATTGCCACTGCCCATTCGGATCTCCACTGCGATAGCTCCTGCTCGGTATTTTCGGCCAGCGATTCTGCCTCCCGGATCTCCTCTGTACGCTGCTCCAGCTCGCGTAACTGTTCTTTTCTATCGGAGCGTATCTTGTCCAAACGGTCCACAACCTGCTGGCCTCTTTCGATGAGGTGTATTAGCGTTTCATCCTCTTCAGCCGGGGACTCCCCGAGAGCTTCGAGGCAACTGCTCAATTCCAGGCGGTGTGTCTCGATGCGAGATCTCAGACTGTCAGCCTTTTCTTTGCGCTCTCGAATCCTCGAGACCTGATCTGCCAGGACCGCCTGGTCCTGCTTCCATGCCCGCATTTCCCTTGGCGACTTGGGCAAGATCCCAATAGGCCCCCAGAGGGCGGACCAGTCATTTTCGATCTTCCCCAGTTCAGCCTCCGCGGTCTTGAGTTGATCCTTGAACCGTATTCGTTGGTTCTTGCCCGTTTCCCGGTCAGCAAGAAGCGTGGCCTTCTTCGCAACACGATCAGCCTCGCGTCTGAGCCGATCGGCAACCTCATCGGCCTGCCTGGCGCTGAGCTCGTATGCTTCCACCAGGTCGCCTGCAGGCGGAAAGGATGCCACGAAATCCAGGCCGCACTTTGAGGTCTCATTTTCCCCTTTCAGGGCCCGGCGTACAAGCTGCCAACCATCTTCCCGCCTGTGCCTGGCCTCGTGCAATTCGCGCTCAGTGGGAACTTCGTGTTCGAGCCGGAACTGTTCGATTTTGCCATCAAGCTCCAACAGTGTACGTTCGGTCTCGTCGATACTGGAGCGGCATTTTTCTACTTCTGCTTTTCCTGCGTCAAAACGATCCTCAAAAGCGTCGATGGTTTCAAGAGGAGGGACCGGCAGTTTTTCGATCTGTTCAAGGGTTCCGTTCCAGAATGTCTGTTTAGTGAGATCCAAATTCGCGGCATGCTCTGTCCGTTGTATGTCTTGCAACTCGGTTTCATAATTCGCTTCCAAGCGCCCCTGCTGTTGAGCCCGTTCGATAGCCTTTTTGAGTTTAGCGGTATCAGGTGGATCTTCGAGGTCGGCCAGACGTTTTTTCAGACGGGCAATTTTTGAGGTTAGCTTTCTAATTTCTTTCTGGGCGCTTTCCGATTGGGCCTTCAACCGCTCATGGGCGCTGCTCAGTTCCTGAATTCGTATGCTTTCTGCTTTACCCAGGCGCAGCTCCTCAGCATGATCGAGTGTCAGGTCGCCACGAAGCTCCTGAAGGATTGCCTTGGCATCCGCCGTCAGAATGTTTTGTTGTGTGGAAAGTCTCGAACGGTCCTTCATTGCTTTGCGGTGGCTGCCAAGGTCCTGGTAAAGCTCTCCGATTAAGCCCGCGTGCTCAAGCAATGGCTCGGGCACATCCAGTTCTTCAAGGCTTTTGCTGATTTCTTGAAGGCTCTGGATGGCCTGCGTCTCATCGTTTTCGGCAATCTTGAGTCTTGTCAGCAGATCTCGCCGTCGGTCAGGGAAGTCTACCGGCAACAGGACTGCATCAGCGTATGCTTTGAGATCGTTCAACAGTTCCTTTCGTCTGACAATGGCCGGAAGGGCGTCTTTGATTCTTTCCAGACGATGATGTTCACGCTGTTTTTGTTCCAGGTCTTGGTCGACAGATTGCTTGCGCTTGAGCGCCTCGCGCAATGCCTGGTCATGGGTAGCCCATTCCTGGCCCGGCAACTGTGCTTCCCGCATGGCCTTCTGATGTTTCCTGAGGTTCGCGACAGCCTCGTTGATTCGCGGTTTCGATGCTAAGGGCTTGAACAACTCGTCAGCTTCCGCCTGGAGTTCCTCTTGCACCTTGCGGAGATTAGATATCCCCGAACCTGCTGCAAAGAGGACTTGACCGATGTTTCCCCCGCCCTGGATGATTTCCTCTCCGCCTCGGACCAGGTCCGCGTTATCAATGCCGAACATTGTGGCAAAGAGGTCACCGTCCACACCACCCAGAAAAGCACGCAGTTGTGATTCATCGATCAACGTCTCGTCATCCGGCCCCCGGAGTGTGTTAACCCGGCCCTTTCGGCGGATGAATTCCAAAAGCGTCCCGTCGCTCAGGCGGAGAATGGCCCCAATTCTGAGTTTTGCGTACGGGTGAATGAAGTCGTCTGAAGACCTCTCGGTAATACCGTAAAGCATTTGTCGAAGTGCGCGCAGTGCGGAACTTTTGCCGGCTTCGTTCGGACCATATATAATATGCAAGCCTTCCTTCCCGTCGCCAAGTTCAAGCACGGAGTCGGTGAACGGGCCAAATGCGAGGAGTTTCATCTGGAGAATCCTCATCTGGAATTCTCCTGCGACAAAAGCCGGTGCAAGAGCATTGGCCTCACCCCATCAAGCACATCCGCCAGCCACTTGTTATCGTCCGGATCGATTGCGTCCTCGCCATCTCTGAGTTCCTTCGGCAGTCTTTTCATAAGATCACTCAGCGGCTCCCCGAGCGTTCGCAACAGAGCCGGATTGAATCGAATCTCATCTAGTATGTCGAGGATCTCACCCACGGGACCGTCCGCCGGTTCATCCGGTCCTTTTTCGGAAGGTGGCCTTGTGCGCAGCTTTACTTTTTCGATCCACACCCGACCCATGCCCGAATCTATGGCCGCCGACCGTATTTCATTGGTCCAGTGCTCAGGATCAGCCATAAGTTGGTCATGGGCTCGGGACACCCCTGAGACTTCAATGCGGGCGATCAATGGCAAGCCGTCGCTTTGTTCCAGGAGTTCTTCGAGGCGTTCGTAAATTTGATCGACAACATCGTAGCCGATATCTGAGCAGGAGGCGTCAACCTCGCACTTTTGCCATCGAATGACGTCAAGGGGGCGAAAATCCGCACTGCTTCGACCGCTATCATCGACAGTTACGAGCATACACCCCTTTGGGCCGGTTTCCCGGATGTGCCTTCCCTGGATGTTTCCTGGGAAAACGATCAAGGGATCCTCGCACAGCACCTCCTGTTGGTGCACGTGCCCCAAGGCCCAATAATCGTAGCCTTTCGAAAGCAGTCCCTGAACGGTGCACGGAGCATAGAGTTCGTGACCTTCCCGTCCCGTTGCACCGGTGTGCAGCATTCCGATGTTGAAGTAGCCGGAAACCGCAGGCGGGTATCTTTCTGACAAATTTTTTCGAACCGCTTGCGTTGCAAAACCCTGACCATGGATGGCAACGCCAGGGTCGTCCAAATACAGCGTGCCAGGTTTGTCGCTTGGGAAGAAATACACGCCTTCCGGAAACCGGAGTGTTTTTGTGATTTTGTTTGCAGCGTCATGATTTCCGGTGACAACGTATACTGCAATACCGGCTTCCCGCAGCTTCGTCATCTGGGAGACGAAATAGAGTCCTGTGTTGTAGTCTTTCCAGTCACCGTCGTACAAGTCGCCGGCAATGAGGACAAAGGCAACGCCTTCGGCAATGGCCAGTTCGACCAAATTCTCGAACGCCCGTCGCGTCGCCTGCCGCAGCTCTTCGACGGGTGCGCCCTCATATTGTTCGAGCCTCAGTAAGGGACTATCAAGATGAATGTCTGCAGCATGAAGAAATGTGAACACGCCCGGTTCCCCCTTCTATAGTCCTTATGTAAGGGTTCACAGGTTCAGATTTTCGTTGAACCCGTGAACGGTTATGTTACTTTTTACGGTTCTTCTCCAATTTAGTTGGAGAAGAGG
>DAOUWN010000197.1 GCA_030667105.1 Deltaproteobacteria bacterium | reverse complement strand
ATAAGGTCAATCCTCCTTTCTTCTAGTTATTACACTAAGTTTCACATCCAAAACGATGTTTTGGCCCTCTTTTCTTTTTCGTTGTGGCCTATACACAAATTAGGCGAAGCCGTCAAGTTTTCTTAGAAATTTTTTCTTATTTCCTGAACCCTCAATGCTCAGCCAAGCTCAGCCAAGTTCCACCAGGCCGACCAAGACGTTCGTGATGCCTTCAGCTCCGTCGCCGGTCCTGTCCCTGCCACACCTGCGATTCAGGAAGCTACAAGCTCCTTCGTGCGGCGCCACGTACCAGCGAAAAGATGCAAAACTATCAGCCAGCTTTGTTGTCGAGTTTTCCCGGCTGTGAACCATGGCCTCTATTTGGTGACCTGCCTCATCGGTCTGCCGTTGCAGTTCGTCGTTCCAATGCTTCGTGAGCAGCGTATGAAAGACCTTCTCAAGACGGTCTTTCCACGGGACTTGATCCTGAGGCGGTTGCGTGATGGGTATTTCAAAGTTCAACACCTCGGCCTTTTCTTCCACAGAATCGAGAAGGAAGGCCAGCGATGAGGGAGAGTCTGTCAAAAGAAGGCTCAGTTCAACAGGGTCTTTCTGAAACAGGTGGTTCCAGGCAGCCATGCGATTTTCGATCAGGAAATCTCCCAGGTCTTGCTTCGCTCCAAAGAACGGTTCTTTAGAAACCTGACTGCGGCCTTGCTCAGGTTGGCCGATATCAAAAAGGGCTTGTAAGGCGTGCTGCTGCGCTCTGACTTCCTTTAACTGCTCTTGCAATTCCCTGGATTGCTGGTCGAATTCCTGGGCCAGGTGGAGAAACAGCTGGAGAGCAAGGTCCGTATTCCCGGATTTATCCGGGTCGTTGCCGGAGAGGCCCTTTATTTCAGAGACCATTTTCGGAGTCACGGGATCAACCGGGGCAATTTTGCCTCCCATCTCCTTCAGATAGGCCAGATCAGCGTCTTGATTCAAGAGACCCCATGTCTTCCAGTTCCTCAGTTCAGCCATGAGGGCTTTCTCATTGATGACTTCTGCAAAGGGGGTATGGATGTCCAATAACCCCTTGTCAATCCACGGCCGGAGACCCTCTTGGGGTGCAGAACCCACGGGCCGGTAGAGAACTACACGGTGAAAACAGAATGAAAGAATCTCCACCAGTCCAGGATCTATGCACGTAAAGGGAAAATATGTGACAGACAACAAGGGCTTCATGATCCAACTTTCTTATCCTTGACCTCCACTCCCATGTTCTTGAGGCGCTCCCTGATCTCGTCAGCAAGGGCCCAGTCTTTCTTGCCTCTTGCTTCTCCTCGCTGGCGGACAAGCTCTTGTATGTGGGCATCCGTTGCCGGCTCTTTGAAATCAAAGATATTAAGAATCTCATTGATCTTCTTGAAGGCATCCTTGATGCGCCTCGCACCGGTTTCATCTACCTCTTTTCTAGCCACTAACCGATTGATTTTTCTAACCATCCGGAAAATCGCCGCCATGGCGAGGGAGATATCCAGGTCGTCATCCATGGCATCTGTAAAACTGGTTTTTATGTCGTAAAGAATCTGGTCCAATTCGCTGAAAGGTCGTCCGTCTTCTAAACTGTTTAGCAGGTGTACGCATTCGTCGAGCCTGCGGATAGCGCCGTTTGCCTGATCGAGCGCTTCATAGGAAAAGTTCAGAGGTTTGCGGTAATAGTGAGACAATAGCCAATACCGAATCACGCGGCCGCTGTATCCTCGGTCCAAAAGGTCTCGAACATACGGCATGTCGGGTCCTGCGTGAGCCTTTTTCCCACCGGAAAGCACCAATTCGCTGAGCATCCAATAACGTGCAAGGGGTTTGCCGGTGAGAGCGCTGCAAACGGCTATCTCATTTTCATGATGGGGAAAAACGAGGTCCCGGCTGCTTGTATAGATGTCAAAGGTCTCCCCGAGATATTTCAAGGCCATTGCGGCCGACTCAATGTGCCAACTCGGTCTTACATTGCCGCAGTCGGTCTTTGTATAGACCCCCCGCCTGAGTTCAGAGAGTTTGGCCCTCTTAAAGAGTGTAAAATCCCTTGGGTTGGCTTTTTCGTACTCGTCCAGGTCTACTGTCGAGCCAAGCCTGATCTTGTCAAGATCAACGCCGGAAAGCTTGCCGTAGTCCGTGAATCTGGAGATATCAAAATAGACAGATTGGAGTTTTTCATAGGCAAACCCTTTTTCAAGAAGCCTCGCAGTCAATGCCACCATATCGTCAATGTGTTCACTCGCTCTGGGATAGTGTGTGGCAGGTTTGACACCCAGGACCGCCATATCTTGGGAAAAGGCTTGCACATGCTGGTCAGTAAAGGGTTTGATCTCCATGCCTGCCTTCTCAGATCCTTGGATGGTCTTGTCATCAAGGTCCGTGATGTTCACCACATGGGTTACTGCATATCCCTTGTATTCGAGATAGCGACGAAGAAGGTCGGCAAGGACAAAACGGCGACACTCTCCGATATGGAGGCGATCATGCACTGTTGGGCCGCACGTGTAGATGGAGACGTTTCCGGGGCGAAGGGGCTCGAGGGGATTCTTGGTGCGAGTGAGTGTATTGTAAAACCTCAGGTTAGTCTCTTCTCGTACAGCAAAGAGGGATGTACTCAAGTAGCGATCGCCACCATCGGGTAAAATAACCACCACCACGCCATCGGACATCGGTTTGACCTCTTCCAGCGCAATTGCCAGTGCAGCGCCGGAACTCATACCGGAAAATATGCCTTCTTCCCTGGCAAGGCGGCGGGCCATTTCAAAGGCCACTTCATCATCCACATTTACCTTTTTGTCAAGGCGTTCCTTTTCATATATCTCAGGCCGATAAGACTCCTTCATGTTCTTAAGGCCCTGAATCTTATGACCAAGATAGGGTTCAACACCCACAATCCGGATGTCGGGGCTGTATTGCTTCAATCGCCTTGATGTTCCCATGACAGTGCCCGTGGTTCCCATGGTTGCCACGAGCATCGTGATTTTGCCCTGGGTTTGTTCCCATATTTCTGGCCCGGTGCTGTCGTAGTGGGCCCGCCAGTTCGCTTCACTGTTGAACTGATCGGTCATGAAATAGGTTTCGGGGTGTTCCCGGGCCATGCGATAGGCCTCCTCTATGGCTCCATCCGTGCCAAGACGCTCTGCGGTGAGACGGATTTCAGCCCCCATTGCGTGAAGGATCTGGCGACGTTCCACACTGGCAGATTCAGACATGGCTAGAAGAAGGCGGTATCCCTTCACAGCACAGACCAGGGCCAGGCCTATGCCCGTATTGCCGCTGGTGGCCTCCAATACGACCTTGCTCTTTGTCAAGGCGCCGGATGCCTCTCCAGCTTCGATCATGGCCCTGGCGATCCGATCTTTTATGGAACCGCCGGGGTTGAAATATTCAAGCTTAGCCAGGAGAGTGACTTTGGGGTTGGGGTTGAGCTGCTTGATTTCAACCAGAGGTGTATGGCCGATGTTGTCTAGAATTGAGAGCATTATTTGTTAGCGCCAACTAAAAGAAAACCACGAAAGCACGAAATGCCGAAAGTACGAAACAGAATCTTGTTCTTCGTATAGTTAGCTCTTTCGTGTTTTCCCTTTTTCGTGTTTTCGTGGCGGATTTTTTTGTTGTTTCTGATTGTACGATTTACGATTTTTGGCTCGTGATTTCCGATCGAATTTGCTTTGCCACGTCCTTGATCTTTTCCATGTCGCCCGGCGCCAGATTCCATTGCGAGACGGTTAATCCGTCCCCGGACCACCTGGGAACTATGTGTACATGGAGATGCGGCACTACCTGATTGGCAGCTTCACCGTTTAGCTGGAGTATATTGATTCCATCGGGACCGAGCGTCTTCTGAACAGCCGCCGCCAGTTTATGCGTGGCAGACATGACCGCCAGAAAATCGGCTTCAGTTATTTGATGGATGGTAGCGGCATGTGCTTTCGGGATAACAAGAAAATGGCCGTCATTCAGAGGGTTTATATCCATGAAGGCAAGGACCCTGTCATCCTCATAAATCTTCACAGACGGGATCTCACCGCTGATAATTTTGCAAAAGATGCAATCCATGGCTGACCTCCTTGCAGAAAAGAATCTGCGGCATCAAAGATACATGACATTCATATCTAAAGAATCAACAACCCTCCGTCAAGAAAAAATCGCGCTGTGTATGAGCCCATGACTGCAAGTGTTGACAAACGTGCGTATGAAGCCGTGCCATGGGAATGAAATGGCTCATAGAGAACTGGCCGATCGAACAAACTCTTCGGGGGTCAGAACAGCACCTGGAAACTTGTCTTTGAAGTGATCATCATCCCAGGTAACCATTGCTGAAATGAAAGGGAGGTGCTTCCGGGCAACCGCCATCATTAAGGCGTCACCAAGCGAGGTTCTTTTCTTGAGTACGTTAAATATGTCATTCATTGCCACAGCGGGAAAGCTGCTCTCAAGAGACGGAAGAGGAAGCACGGTGACCTGGTATCTATCTTGAAAGTAGAACCACAATTCAAACAACTGCTTCTGGTTGAGATTGAACGACAGAATTCCACAAAGCTCCAGGAGATTGACAACAGTGGTAAACCCGTTTCCTTTTTGGGCTATGTAAGCCAGAAATCCTTGGTTACTCTGGAAATTAACGTCCCTTTTGTAGCGTAGGTCTATTACAAAAATATTGGTATCGATCAGAACTAAGTCCTCTTTCGAACCCACGCTGTAGCCTCCTGCCATTCCCCAAACGGCGGTTCAGTCTTCTGGAGCGTTTCTTCAATATCTTTCCAGGCCTCATTAAGAGGCCTTAATTTCTCCAAGGCTTTTCTCTCTTTCTCAGTTGGTGGTGAAATAATAGCCACAGGCTTTCCTCGATACGTGAGGGTAAAACGTTCCCCAGCCTTGACCTTTTTGATAACTTCTCCAGTTCTTTGCTTCAATTGTTTGGCAGTTACTATTTGCATAAAGTCACCCAATAGAAGTGTCTACTTGGATT
>DAOUWN010000264.1 GCA_030667105.1 Deltaproteobacteria bacterium | reverse complement strand
TGGTTTCTGATGCTCAGTCTCTACCCGGATCGGTGGAAGGTCCGGCCATTGCCTGAGCCTGGCGCCAATTTCTTGTGCGGATACGCCTTTTGCCTTGGCTTCCTTGATGAATTCCTTGGCATCCAAGAGGTTCTTCAAAAAACCGTTGTTTTGAGCGAGTCCGTCGGGGTGGAAATCTTTCAAGCTTTTACAGGTAAAGGTGAGGCCGCCGGCAGGGCAGAGATCTTTAGAAATGGGGACGTGAAACGACAGGTTCAGGTCTTCCATAACTTGATCTAGATTTGTCTTATCAATCCGTATGGGGGCTTCAGACCAAGGAGCATGTTGTTGCGGTGTAAAAGGCGCCAGGGCCAAAATCCTAAAAGGCATGGATGGGATTTGCATTGTTTCTCCGAAAAACGGGAACTAGGTTTAAATATGCTAGTCAAGAGGAACTTGCTCTAACGACGCATGAACTTCTTGAACATGGCCTTGGCACCCTTGAAACTCTTGTCTATAGGCTCCTGTCGCGGAGGCATCTCCTGTTTGTCGTGGGATGGAGACACGGGTTGTTCAGGCGCTGGTTCTTCGATTTCCGCCAGACGGCCCCCGCCCAGAAAGCGAAAGATCGGCCCTTGATGAGGACTGAAGGCCAAACTGTCATCAGGGTTGAGGGGTGCCTGAAGGTGAACGGGTTGTCCGTTGATAGAGAGCATCTTTTGCCCGGTGAGATCCTTCGCCCAGTATTGACCTTGACTAAAGAAGATCTGAGCATGGCGATCAAGGATTGCAGTATGGTCCAGAACAAAATCACATCCCGGGTTTTTCCCGATCGATACGGGAAGCTCTTTGAAAGAACGAAGGGTGGGGCCATATTGGATGATGAGTGGCGCCTGAACCCTTTGAATTGGAATCTCCGGTTCATGCCCCCCGGGTTGAGGCTGTGCCTGGGCCTCATGGGGCCTTCCATACGAGGGGATTTCAGGTGGCTTCGGAGGAGGACTTGCCGGTCGTAGATCTTGCATTTGAGGTTGCGGGACGCGCTCTATTTCGGGGGGCATACCCGGCGGAGAGACGCTCTGTATTTCCGGTTGGTCCTCCATCATCTTGGTCAGAAAGCTGACCTTTGGTCCGCCTTCGGCAAAGGTCAGGACATCCCCGTCTTTGAGATAGGCCTCTTTGACCGTTTTTCCGTTTACAAGTGTCCCGTTTGCACTCTGGTCAATCAGCTTAAAACGGTTGCCTTCTCTTGTGATTTCAGCATGATTGCGAGAGATAATCGTCAGGTCCTTGGGGAAATGCACATGGCCCGAAGGATCACGTCCAATAGAGATCACCTGGTCGGAGAACTCCTGTATTTCACCTTTCAGCGGTCCCTGGATATGAACAAGCTGAACAACTATTACGGGCGGGCTTTTCATAGTTTGAATTAGATTATAGCCCAAGATTGGTTACTTGTGTCAAGAGAATAATGGGTCTCAATTTATCCAATTGTTTGTGGAATTCGTTTGATCTTGTGGCATTTTTTGGTTAAAGTATATTTTTAGCCATAAATGGCATGAGTCCGGTATTTGACACAACAGGGAAACAGATGCCCCAGATTGCATATTTTGGCAAATCAGATGTTGGCCTGAAACGCGCCAATAATGAAGATGCTTTTCTCCTAAGACCTGATCTGGGTTTTTGCCTTGTGGCAGACGGCATGGGTGGCGCAGCGGCCGGAGAACTGGCGAGTGGCATTTTCACTGAAACCGCATTGGAAGTTTTTTCAAAGACCGTGAGCCGACCTGAAAAAGAGACCCTCAATCTTGTTCAAAAGGCCTTTGCTTGGGCTAACGAGAGGGTTCTGGATCATGTAAAGGACAACCCTGAACACAACGGAATGGGCTGCACGGCTGAATTGATAGCCTTTGTCAACGAGGGCTTTGTTCTTGGTCACATGGGAGACAGTCGAACCTATCGTCTTAGAAATGGGCAACTGAAGCAACTGAGCAAGGATCATTCCTTTGTCCAAGATCAGGTGGACCAGGGCTTGATTTCTCAGGCCGAAGCCAGAAACCATCCAATGCGGAACATTGTTCTCAGAGCTGTTGGCGTCAAAGAGAGTCTGGCTCTTGACCTCGTGAGAGGAAAAGCCACCCCCGGCGACCTGTTTCTGCTTTGCTCGGACGGTCTTACGGACATGATCGATGACGCCCTGATCGAGGACGTCCTCTTTCCGAAAAGCGCTTTGCCTCAAAAGGTGGAAAGACTCATTGAGCTGGCCAAATCGGCTGGAGGCTTCGATAATATTACGGTAGTTCTTGCAGAGGTAACCTAAAAAAGCTTGCCAATAGGTCTCGATTTCAACTAATATACCAATTTGGGATGACAGAGTGTCTGGAGGAGATGTCTCGCCCGATAAAGTGGCTAAGCTGTAGGTAGCAGCCGTTTTTTCCGGCAAATTTCCTTTCCTTGACCGTGGCCCTGGTCCTACAGCAAGGGCCCCTGTCGTCCCATTTCCTCAGACTTGCAGTTTTGTAAGCCTTCATCGAAGAGTCCCCTGCTCTCCGCGCAGAAACTCTCCCCAGGAAAAATCTATTCTGTGATGGCCGAGGGAGAAGTCCTTAGCGAGCTTGACTCAAGCAAATAGGTGTGGCAAGTATGCTCCAATAAGATCGCAAAGCGATTTGATAACTGGAATTGGTGCAGGAAATCCCTTTCTTAAGCGGCGAAGCCGCGTTATATAAAATCGCGAAGCGATTTTATGGAGGTGTTGGATGACCCCGGAGCAGATGCGAGATAGGGCCGTTGAGGTCTTCAATAGACAGAAGATGCTTTGCAGTCAGGGCATTGTCACGGCTGGTCTGGAGTTTATTGGTGAAGAAGACCCTGACAGCGCTATTCGGGCCGCAGGAGGCTATGCGGCCGGTCTAGGGTTCTGCGGAGACACGTGCAGTTGCCTAGTCGGTGCCCTAGCAATCATTGGGGATCTTTTTGGACGGGCCAATCCGGAAGAGATTGAAGATGGCCGTCTTGGGCCAACTGCCCGGATCATGTATAAGCGTTTCAGGGAAATGATTGAAGAAATGCGCGGAACAATGATATGCAGCGGGGCATCAAAGACCAACTGGCTTGATCCTGAAGACGTAAAAGCTTTCAAGGTAGATGGCAGGCGGGAACGCTGTGCAGAAATTGTTGGCCGCACAGCTGAAATCCTGGGTCATTTGATTATAGAAACTATAGGAGAAGAGGATCTGGCATTGTTGCAAGAAGGATAGTGAGTCTAGTGGATAGATAAAGGATAGTTTCCTCAGCTGGGAATTCTTCTGGTGACACGAGCCATCCGGTTTCTCAAAGAACAAGGTGTCGCCTTTGAGGTGGCAGAATATGACCATCTCGACAAAGGCGCCCTATTTGCTTCTCAAGCCCTTGGGATGCCCGTAGAAAGAACGGTCAAAACTCTGGTGGTCCAGCTTTCCAAGAAAGGGTATCTCGTGGTGCTCATGCCTGGAAGCAAGACTATCTCCTTTAAGAAACTGGCCAGGCTCCGAGGCGTAAAAAGAGCTGCCATGATCAATTCAG
>DAOUWN010000148.1 GCA_030667105.1 Deltaproteobacteria bacterium | reverse complement strand
GTTTTTTACGAGATCATTATTTCTTGGTTCAAAAAAAGACAAATTAGAAGTACAATTGCGCTAAAAAGACTAGCAAGATCCTTTTGGCAAGGAGGCTCAATATGGGAAAGAAGATATTGGTTGCTGTGGATGATTCACTACCGTCCACACGGGCAGCTAAGTATGCGGCCAGAGTGTCTTCATTTGCGAAGGGTACGACCTACACCCTATTTTTCGTGGAGGCCGTGATCCCTGAAACCCTGGTTGAAGAGGCCAAAACAGATCCTAAGGCCAAAGCTGACGTTGAAAGGCTCGATCGTCTTAACGCCGAATCTGCCAAGCGCATTCTGGACAACCACAAGGAGTTGATGTGCCGCGAGGGTGTGCCTGAAAACCACATCGAAACAGTTGCCCAGCGCAAACAGGCAGGTATGGCCAAGGATATCCTGAATCTGGCCCAGCAAGGCCTTTACGATGCTATCCTCATGGGACATGGGGACATCATGCGGAGCAGGGATTTTTTCATGGGAACGACAGCCGCCAAGGTTCTGGAACATTCTCTGGAAGTTCCGGTCTGGGTTGTGGACGAAGAAACGACTTCCATGAAGGTCATGGTGGCCGTAGATGGGTCTGACAATTCTCTCCGGGCTGTGGATCACATCATCTCCATGGTAGGAAATAACCCGTCGGTCAAGCTTACGCTGTTCCATGTGCGTCCACACCTGCGGCATTACTATTCCATCGCCTTTGAAGAAAAAGAGCCGGCCCTCCAGGATGCCCTTCACCGCGGAGACAAAAGGCGCATTGAACGCTTTTATGAGGAAGCCTTTAAAAGATTAACAACAGGAGGACTAAAAGAGAGTCAAATCGAGATAAGGACCAATACCCGTGCCTACCATGTTTCCACAGCCATCCTTGACGAAGCCAGAAGCGGACTCTACGGCACGGTAGTCATTGGCAGGCGCGGAGAAAGGCAAGCCTTTTTCATGGGCAGCGTTGCCATGCGGTTGGTTCAGAAGATCTCCGGTCTGGCCCTCTGGGTCGTGCCTTAAGTGCACAAGGTAGTGTGCGGCCGATGGCTGTTTCGACGATTATTTCTACAAGCCCTTCAAAATCCCAAGACATTGAAAGTCATAACGATCGTATGCCCACCAAAGAACGGGATATAATCCTGGACTCGATCACCGAAGGTGTCTTTACGGTGGATCGGAATTGGCGTATCACGTCTTTCAACCGCGCGGCTGAGACGATTACCGGTATCCCTCGCGATACGGCGATAGGTCAACCGTGCAAGGACATACTAAGAGCGAATATCTGCGAAGGCAACTGTGCCCTCCGAGAGACTATCAACACCGGAAAACCGATTGTGGGAAAGGCGGCAGTCATTCTGGACAGAGACGGTAATCGTCGTCCAATCGGCATTTCCACGGCTGTGCTAAAAAATCGGCGGGACGAGATCATCGGGGGTGTGGAGACCTTTCGTGATCTTACGATGATAGAGCAGCTTAGAAAAGAAATCCAACGTGATTATTGCTTTGAGGATATCCTCAGTCGCAGCCACCGCATGCATGAGATCTTCGATGTGCTTCCCCAGATCGCTGAGAGTGGGAGCACCGTTCTGCTCGAGGGTGAAAGCGGCACGGGCAAAGAACTTGTTGCCCGGGCCATTCACAACCTGAGTCCTCGCAGAAGAAAAGCTTTCGTGGCCATTAACTGCGGGGCGCTTCCGGACACGCTCTTAGAATCGGAGCTCTTTGGTTACAAGGCGGGGGCTTTCACGGATGCAAGAAAGGACAAACCGGGCCGTATTACCATCGCTGAAGGTGGAACCCTTTTGCTTGACGAGATGGGCGATATCTCACCCGCCTTGCAGGTCCGTCTGTTGCGCTTTCTGGAAGAGCGGGTCTACGATCCCTTAGGCTCGGTCAAATCGCTCAAGGCAGATGTGCGGGTCATAGCCGCAACGAACAAGAACCTGTCAGATCTGGTGGCGAAGGACAGATTTCGGCAGGACCTTTTTTACCGAGTCAATATAGTGCGAATTGAGCTTCCGCCACTCTGGGAGCGCACGGAGGACATTCCACTTCTTGTGGACCACTTCATTACAAGCCTGAACAGTATACAAGACAAGAAGGTAGTAGGTATCACTGACGAAGCACTGACTTGCTTGATGTCTTACAACTATCCGGGTAATGTGCGCGAGTTGAAGAATATTATTGAGCGGGCCTTCGTACTCTGCCGTTCGGGAGAGATTGAACGAAGGCATCTCCCCGAGCCGCTATGTTCCGCGGCCTGCATTCACTGCCCGAAACAGACAGAGTTCATGTCCCTCAAACACATGGAAGCGGCCTTCCTGATGAACGCTCTTCGGCGTAACAACTGGAACCGCTTGCAGACAGCTACCCAGCTTGGCATGCACAAGACCACACTATTCCGCAAGATCAAGTCCTTGGGTCTACAAGTGCCTCCGTCCGGGAAACATTCCTAATTTACCCCTTTACCATCTTGTGGAATGGTTGCAATTATGCTACCTCTTAAGCCGGTGTAAGTAGCAGGACTGCTACTACTTGCCCCTTCCCTTTCTCCACGCCTGACCGGTAACTTACTGTTTGTAAACACTTTTTAGCTCCAAGACATGCTGTTATTGTAATGGCACGTGGGTTGCTTAAACAAAAATAAGGCTGCAGGTGAAAAAAAAGAGGCCAAGCATGAAGGTGGCAATCCCCGCGTGGGCCGGCCAGGTTTCTACTGTCTTTGACTTTGCAAACTCGCTCCTTTTGGTGGAGGTACGCAGTGGCAAGGAGGTTAGTCGAAGCGAAATCGTTCTTGACGAGTACCCGTCCATGTTACGCGCAGGGATATTGTCACGTTTTGGTGTAGAAGTCCTCATCTGCGGTGCGATTTCACGCCCCTTGGCCGGCATCCTGACAAGATCTGGAATTGAAATCATACCTTTTGTGACCGGCAGAATAGATGATGTGCTGGATGCATTCTTGACCGCTCGGCTGGCCGACGCCCGACTCCTTCTTCCAGGTTGTCCAGCCGGTGCTATAAGGCTCAGGAAGAGGCGCCGTCGCTTCCGTGGTGGTCAGCGAGGGGTAGATAGAAGCAGCGGAATGCCTGTGTGGCGAAGCCCCTAATAAGGGTTCGCGAAGAAATAAATTTGCATTTTCAGGAGTCGAGGCGCACGCATGGCAAGACGCGAGGCGGGCGAATAGCAAGCTATTTAAGCGACGAGCAACGCAGCCAGGCGGGATGGACCTGCCTGCCGGCAGGCAGGTCGGCGCATCAAAATGTGAAGTTATTTTTGAGCGAGCACTAAGTTGAAAACCAGTTGTGGTATACGCATGAGCATGGGAAGAGGACGAGGTATGGGCAGCGGTCGGCGCGGCATGGGTCGCGGCACGCATCGGCGTGTGACCGTAGCGAAGCTATCGCAAAAGGGAACGGCCGGCACGCTCCCTCCAGGTCCTTCCCCGCTCGCGCCCGGCACACCGCAAAAAATTCGTGGGCAAGTGAGTGCGGAAAAAGAGCTCGCAACACTTAAGGCCCAGGCGAGGGCCATGGAGAATCAACTCCTGGCCATAAGTGCGCGCATCACCGAGTTGGATCGAGGTCGCGCCATTTCCCCGGTCGTCGCAGTTGTGGACCGAGACAAGTGTATTGCGTGCGGTGCGTGTCAGGAAATCTGCCCAACCGGCGCTATCTCCATTGATGAGATTGCCCGGATTGATCCCATGAAGTGTATGGGCTGTGGCGAATGCGTCGCCCAGTGTCCACAGGAGGCGATCTCCTTACAAAAAGCATAAAAGGGAGCAATAACAATGCCCCTCAGAAAATACCTGCCAGGGGCAAAATCTATTTGTAAGCGTTCACGGGTTTAATGGTTCAGGGGTTCAGAGTTCGCCGAACAAATGTTGAGACGTTATCACCCCCTGGTCTACGAGCAGGGCCTCCAGCCCGTAGGGCCAACGAAAGAAAGGTAACCCTGAACGGTGAACTCTGAACCTGTGAACACTTACATTTATTTAGACACCGAAAGGAAATTGTTCAATGGATGAGGTAAAGCTGCTTGAGGAAAGGATTGGCGGTCGCTGGACAGGGATCGTATTCCACCGTGACGGTTCACCGAAAGAGAATTTGGCCAAAAAGCCGATGCGCCTGTGTGAGGCAATAAAGGAGTCAATAATCAGGCCAATAGTCTTGACACGACATCTGGTCAACTGTCCCGGCGCACGCCGAAGCCTCGGCTGGACGACTAAGGAAGATGATAACATAGCACGCAAAATGGTCGAGACGACAGGGATCAAACTCGATATTGCACAGAAGGTCATCGCGAATACACCACGTCTTAACGGGAAAATTGCCGCTGTATTGATAGGCAGAAACAAGTCTCCGGACATAGTGGTAGCGTATGCTCAGCCCGAGACCGTCATGAGGTTGGTTCGCAGGTGGCAGGAAGTCTATGGAACTGATCTTGATTTGGAGGCTTCGAGTGTGATGGCTGTATGCGGAAGCGTTGCAGTGAGGGCTTATACGACAGGCCGAATATGCTTGTCTTTTGGTTGTCCTGACTCGCGTGAATATGGAGCAATTGGAAGGGACCGACTTGTCATTGGCATGCCGGTGCATTTGATAAGAGACTTGTTTTAGGTGATCAGATCAATTGCTGTTTATGAACCAGCGACGGAAGTGTTCAGGGGATGGGGGAATGTGTTTCACTGCAGTGGCTGCTGTTCCCTCCTTTTCTAGGTCACACTCCCATCCCCTGATATGTTGATCTGTGTCCGTGTACCAACGATGAACAAAAGGAGGTATAGCCAGCAATGAAAATAGGTGTTACATCTGCCGGACCTGCGATTGATGATACCGTGGAGGCGCGTTTTGGACGGGGCCCCTACGTTCTAATTATCGATCAGGACACCTTGAGTGTTAAACCTAAATGTCATAAGAAAGCAGAAAGGATCATATCCCTTTGTCGCTTTGAACTAAAAGGCGGTGGATGGTTCGCAGATGGTTATTCATCCAGAAAAAGTCACAGGTACGATACGAAAAACACTGAATAAGGAGGGAAGTAAAATGCCACGAGGAGACGGAACAGGCCCAAGAGGGGAAGGCCCCGGAACAGGTAGAAGGATGGGGCAAGGCGGTGGTGGACGCGGCAGATCTGGCGGCTTTGCCGCAGGCCCTGGTGGAGACTGCGTTTGCCCAAGCTGTGGTGAACGGGTCCCCCACCAAATTGGAACCCCTTGTTTTGATCTAAAATGCCCCAAGTGCGGGGCGACCATGACACGGGGGTAGGTATTATGGTATCTGTATTGCCACCCGAAGGGGGGGCACGGGCAAGACCCCCGTCGCCACCAAGCTGGCTGTGTCACTGGATGGGGGCGTGCAACTGCTGGATTGCGATGTGGAATAACCTAATGCCACCTTTTTGTGAAGCCTGCAATCAAACACACCGAGATTTTAAAAGACACGACATCGACCTTGTGGGCCGAACTGCTTATGATTAGGAGGTGTTCACATGGCCAAGACTGTTCATATTAGCAAGAAAAAGAAAGGCCGTAGTCCTTTATCTGAACGGGAGGCGGCCATGGCCGCACAGGATCAGGTCATCAAAGACTCCCTGTCCTTAATCAAAAACAAAGTCATGGTCATGAGCGGCAAAGGGGGTGTTGGCAAGACAAGCGTTGCCGCTAATTTGGCCATGGCCCTTTCAAAGCAGGGGGCCAGAGTAGGCCTTATGGATGTAGATCTCCATGGCCCTGACATTCCCCGCATACTGGGTCTCAAGGGGGTTCTTGAGGCGAGTGTTGACGGGCGAATAAAACCCAAGCCTTATTCAGACAACCTGGAAGTGGTCTCCGTTGGATCAATGGCCGGAGATCCGGATAAGGCCGTGATATGGCGGGGGCCTTTGAAGCTGCAAGTCATCCGGCAGTTTATCTCCGGCGTACAGTGGGGAAAGCTTGATTATCTCATCATTGATTCCCCGCCTGGAACGGGAGATGAGCCACTCACCATTGCGCAAACCATCCCGGATGCTAAGGCGATCATCGTAACC
>DAOUWN010000269.1 GCA_030667105.1 Deltaproteobacteria bacterium | reverse complement strand
TCTTTTCACCAAAATTTATCGCACAGTTGTAGTTTTGATACCCGTTCCTTGGGTTGCAAAGGGTGGCCTGAGGGAGCTTTTTCAGGGTAATATCCTTTTCGATTTCTCGATTCGGATAACAATCAGTTCCATAGGCCTTGGCTTCGAGATGGACGGTCTTGCCGGCCAGAAGATCCTGAATCACGTGTCCGCCCCCATACTTGAATTCTCCGGGGTGCACCTTGTTCAGGGGGTCATCTTCGCACGGTTCCGTAGCTCCAAGGTAACAATCCACGGCTGCCACACCGGCATATGCAGGCACATTGTTGAGCCATACCTTGGATGCTTTGATTCCGGGCACTGAATGTCCAAGATTGATAAACGCCCCGGAGGAACACATGGGTGCAAAGGTTCCGGTCGTGACGATATCCACTTGGCGCGCTGCCTCGACAGGACCGTTTTCTTTTACTATGTCAATGATTTCTTCGGCTGTAACCACAACAACCTTGCCATCCCTGATCCTTTGATTGATCTCCTGGAAGGTCTTTTGTACCTTATGGCGCTTCACTGCCTCGCCTCCTTGTTTGACGCACGTATCCGTTCTTTTGCGCTCTTGAGTTTGTCTGTAATATTGTGTCTGATCCAGTTTTTATCCCACCACTCTATTGGATTCACAAAGGTATGGTGAATCAACATGCCAAAATGGAGGTGATCACCTCCGGCCAAGCCGGTGCTTCCGGTGGCGCCAATTATGTCACCCTTGGAAACTGACTTGTTTCTGGCGACCTGGATGCGGCTCAGATGGCTGTACATGCTAAAGAGGTTGAAACCATGATCTATGATAACGGTTTTTCCGTAGATACCAAGGTCTTCGGCAAATGCAACACGTCCGCTATTAGCGGCAGGGACTGCCGAGTAGCCAGTGGATGCAAGGTCTATTCCGAGATGGACTTGATCATCTATGACCCGACCCTCATATAGATATGAACGATGGTCGGCAAACCCGGCTCTTCGGGCCGAAGCTGGGAGCCTGAGAAACGGACCAGTCCAGTGCCATTTGGCATCACTCTCTTTGCACGCATCCTGGATAGTCTTCAAGCTGGCTATCCGAAGGTCCCTGTTCACTGCCAGGAACTTCTCAATGAGGGAGGCACGGCGGCCGTCTTGGCCCAAAGCTTCTTCGAATTCAGGCATTTTCCGCTTAAGAAAGGCATCGGACAGACGGATCGTGTCCTTTTTGAACGCCTTTGCATTGATGTGATATGCAAATCCTGTCCGCGAGGTATTGCCAGCGCGGTCCGTGGCAGTCACATGTAGCTGCGTATCAGGGCCTTTGTCGTAAGGGAGGGCAAAAAAGGCTACAAAGACACTCGAATCAGCAAAGCAGCCTTTTGAGCCGGGGAAAAACCGGTTTCCCACATTAAGACCAGTCGTGGCAATCGGCTCAGAGACCCGGTATATAGCCAGGCCAGCGCCACCCTGATTAAGATTGTGGGTGCGGCTGATCAACTCGATATTCGGTGGTCTGGTGTCTATCAAGAGCTTGTATTCTGCATAAGATCGATTCCCTGACCCCCACCCTCGATAGGAATAGTCCCAGACGGCTGTCCTGAGGACTGCCTCTCCATCCTTAAACCCGAGTTGATGAGCCTTGATTTCAAGGGAAACCGGTTGTTTTCGAATGGCGCCCCCCATCAACAATCCCTTGGACGGGAGCGTTTGATCCAAGAGCACAACCTCCTTTTTTTGTTGAAGGAACGCGATCCATATCCTCTTGACTCCGCTCTTCTGATCAGAGGCGACCCCATTGAGTGTAAATGACGTGCCGATGGATTCGATCGGTCTTTCCAAGCTAAATGCCGGTGACTCTCCTTCCAGCCCATTGATTCCCCACCATATCAAAAGGCCTGCAAGGGCGCACAGAACGACAGAGATGAAGAGGTAACCGACTCTTGGCTTGGTTTCATTGTTCGTCATGTCACTAGGTCGCTCCACAGAATTCGCGACGGACCATAGCAAGTTGTCAGTGAAGAATCAAGGTTGATTCATTTTCTTGTCCGTTGCTTTGTGATTCTTGACATTTTTTAAAGATTACGATAAAAAATATATATTGTTATTTGAGTCTTAGGGCTTAACTTCTTTCAGTTTGCTGTTATTGGCACGGATAACGCATGCAACATGTTGTTAATGTAGGAGGAATTGCCATCGGGGACGGAAATCGTCCGGTTTTGATCGCCGGGCCGTGCGTGATCGAGAGTCGTGAATCGACCATGGAGGCCGCAACCTTTCTTCGAGACCTTACGGATGAACTCCAGATTCCGTTCATTTTCAAAACCTCCTATGACAAGGCCAACCGAACCTCGCTCAAGTCCTACCGTGGGCCAGGTCTTTCCAAAGGACTGGATATCATTTCTTCTATTAAAGGTAAACTAGGTATCCGAGTACTTTCTGATGTGCATCGCTTTTCCGAGATTGCCCCTGCAGCACAAGTGCTCGATATCCTCCAGATCCCTGCTTTTTTGTGCCGTCAAACGGACTTTGTTCTGGCAGTTTCTGAAGCTGGAAAGCCTGTCAATATAAAAAAGGGGCAGTTCTTGGCCCCGTGGGATATGGAGCACGTTGTGGAAAAAGTCGTTTCCACGGGAAATGATCAGGTTGTTTTGACAGAGCGCGGGGCCAGTTTCGGTTATAACAACCTGGTTGTTGACTTCCGGAGTCTGGCCATATTGCGCGGTTTAGGATGGCCTGTGGTATTCGATGCCACACACAGCGTTCAGCTTCCGGGGGGCGCTGGGAGTTGCTCCGGGGGACAAAGGGGGTTTGCGGCCATGTTGGCCAGGGCTGCTACTGCTGCCGGTGTAGACGGCATCTTCATTGAGGTCCATAACGATCCGGATCAAGCGCTTTGTGACGGTCCCAACTCCCTCCCACTGTCGGAGGTCAGGCCACTTTTGGAACAACTGACGGCCATAAAGAGCGCCATATCTTCTGAGGTTTCGTGATATTTGCATGAAAGATATCGCCTTCCAGAAAAAACCTTTACGTCCCAGGTTATTGAGAACTTACGAAAGAGGCTGCCTGCAGTAAATGTCAAAGATAAGAATAGTCCTGTTTTGTGTTATTTGTGTTATGCTCTTCGGGCTTGGAATTGGCATGTTCAGGTTCCACCATCTCAAGAAAGAGCCGGAGGCAGCGCTTGCGCTACTGCCTGAAGACACTGATATCGGTTTGAATCGCGTTCACCACACTGCAACTCGAAACGGGGTTAGGGAATGGGTGCTTGACGCTGAGTCGGTACGATATCAAAAGCAGGAGAACAAGACGATCCTCAAAAAGGTTTCTGTCACGTTTTTTCTCAACAACGGCAAAACCGTGCATCTTACGGGCAGCGAGGGTGTGTTGTTGACG
>DAOUWN010000136.1 GCA_030667105.1 Deltaproteobacteria bacterium | reverse complement strand
TTGTTCCAATTTTTCCCCCACCGCGCCAAGCTGTTTATCCGGGGAACCAATATCCAGGCCGATGAGGTGTTCTTTCTTTGCAAAAAGCATATGGCTCCTTTAGTCAGCGAATATCTTGTTCTTGTCGGTAAGTCTGTAGCCGAGAGCCAAGAGAAGCTTTCTCTTTGTCTCCAACCGGCAATTTTTTCCCTTTTCGATTCTATCAATGGTTATGGGTGAGACACGGGCCTTTCTCGCAAGTTCGGCCTTGCTTATCAAAAGCGATTCCCGTATTTCTTTCAGCGCATTCCTGCCCATGCCGGCTCGTCTCCTCCTGGGTTCTGACTGTATGCCATCCTCAAAGCCATGTTCATACATGCAAAAAGAATTTACACAACTTCTGAAACTGCCATATTGCTTGACGGGAAGATGCATGATTTGGGCCAACTTGTCAAGAAAATTACGCAAAATTAAGCATAATTATTATCAAATGATGTCATTTGTATGTTGATAAAGTAAGCGTTCACAGGACCGTATATCCTGGTCCGTCGCCTCCTTCCGGACAGGTCCATGTGATATTGCCGTAGGGATCCTTAACCTCACACGTCTTGCAATGAAGACAATTTGAAGGGTTCAGCCGCAGCTTCTTTTCATGCGTGTCCTCGCTAATTTCCATTTCGTATACATTGCCGGGACAAAACCTCGTGCATGGAGACTGATAAGTGTCAAAACACTGATTAACACATAGATTAAGATCGTGGACAATCAAGTGACATGGCTGATCCTCCCGGTGCTGCGTTTTGGATAGATATACACCGGTCAGTTTGTCCACAAAGAGCGCTTCATCCTATTCATGTTTTCCGTATCGTTGTTCTGAGGTCTCCAAGTCCTCATCTTTCAAGGATCGCAAGGAGTCTGAGTCTTTCTGGATGGACATCCTGTCAATGACACCTCTTCCACCTGTCAGATATTGGATACCCAGGTGGACAAGTTTTATCGGCATCTTCTTGGCTACGGCCTGGGCAAAATTCCTTCCCACATGGAGTTCCTGTTTCAACCAACTGTTTTCAATCATGTCATGGTAGCAAGACAGCGCCTCTTGCGTGAAACTGCCTTTTGAGAAGGCCTCCAGAATTGCCTCTGCTGCAAGCATGCCCGATTTCATGGAGGTGTGGATTCCTTTAAGCGCCGGTGGATTCTGCATGGATGCTGTGGCGCCCGCAAAAACCGCACCATCAACAGCCAGCTTCGGTACGGTGTAATATCCTCCGTTACCAATTACCCTGGCCCCTTGTTCAACCACCCGGCCGCCGGTTATGATCTCACGCACAAACGGATGCCTTTTGAATCTCAAGAATTCTTCATAGAGATCGAGCATGGGATCTTCATATCCCAATCCCACGACAAGGCCCAGGGTTACCCTGTTGTCCTTCATCTCATAAATAAAGCCACCACTGTGGACGTCTAGCTTTAATGGATAGCCCAAGGTATGAATATCATTGGCAGAGCTGTCTGCAAAATAGTTCTTTTCAGGCAGCTCGATAACCTCTTTTATGCCGGTTTCAAAGGTTTGAGGCACCTTTCCGGCAAAGATGTTCAACTTCTTGGAAAGCTCTCTGAGAAGCGATCCCTTGGCGCCCTCTCCAAGGACCGTCACCTTTGCCATTATGTCCACGCCAGGCTCAAAGTTTGCCCTGGGTTGTCCATCCTTATCCAGGCCCTTATCTCCTGTGCGGACCCCGACGACGGTCTTGCCATCCCGGTCGTAAAGCACCTCTTTGCCCGCAAAGCCGGGGAAGATGTTGACGCCCAAGTCCTCAGCAATGGCGGCAAGCCAGCGGACAAACCTGGAGAGGCTTATGACGTGGAATCCCTTGTTTTTCATGTACCGTGGGACGAAAGGAACGGAGTAGTGGGATCTCTCGGTCAAAAAATAGAATTCGTCTCCCCGAACGTCTTTCTCAATAGGGCAGCCCGCTTCCCTGTAATTTGCCACAAGCTCCTTGAGGGCTATAGGGTTTAGGACCGCGCCGCTTAAGGCATGAGAGCCCATGTTAGCGCCCTTTTCAATTAACGCTATCTCAAGGTCAAGATTCTTATTTCTGGCCAGTTGCATCAGATGAACGGCGCCGGCAAGGTTTGCAGGACCACCCCCAACAAACAGGACATCAAATTCGATTTGTTCTCTTCTAGTCATGGTTTCCTCACGTGTCTTCCAGGTTGGCCGGTTTAGCCCGCGTCAGGTAATCGCACAGGCCTAACGTTTTCGACTCATCGCATATCACATAAAGCCGAAAGCTTAATGTCGTGTCCCTACGAAAAATGTTTGACAACGGGAAAAGATGGGTATAAATTGTTAAATCATAAAGCGGGCATAGCTCAGATTGGTAGAGTACAAGCTTCCCAAGCTTGGTGTCGCGGGTTCGAGCCCCGTTGCCCGCTCCAGTTTTGTCGTGCCTGAAAGTGAGCCCTATTCCCTTTTTGAGGCGATGCCTTGTGCGGCTAGGCAGCAAGGCATATATGCTTCGATGAGTGGAGTTGCTGATAATTTGTGCCTGTGGTTTTCTGTGTAAAGACTCAATAAAAAGGTTTATTGAGACGTAGATGCGATGCGGGAAACGGGCAATAGCCCGTTTTTTTTGTAAATGGATGAATGGACCGAAAGGTTTATCGCTGATGTGGAGGTCTTGGCGCAACCTCTCCTCAAGTCTGAAGGTATCACACTGATCGATGTGGAGTACCGAAGGGAGCATAGCGGGTGGACCCTCCGGTTGATTGTTGACAAAGACGGGGGCGTCACTCTAGGTGATTGCGCCGATGTGAGCAAGCAACTTGGAGACATCCTGGACGCAAAGATGGATGTGCGGAGACCGTATCACATGGAGGTTTCCTCTCCAGGTCTTGGCAGGCCGTTGACAAAACCAAAGCACTTTGTCCACTTTGAAGGCCGGCAAGTATTCATTATGACTGACAGTCCAATAGAAGGGAAAAGGAATTTCAGAGGAGTGTTGAAAGGGTTTTCCGATGGCGTGGTTAAAGTCGCTGTTGAGAAGCGGACTTTGGCAATTTCCTATGAGAATATCGTAAAGGCTCGTCTCGATTATCATGATAGACCTGCTTCGTAGGACGGGTGCAGGGTGATCAATCGTACGATGTTGTAATCGGAATTACAATCAAGGTATGGAATATGTTAGAATCGGATATCAAAAGGGTTATTGAGCAAGTTAGCCGTGATCGGGGCATTGACCGGGGAGTACTGATCAAGACCGTGGAAGAGGCTCTCAGGTCTGCGGCTAGAAAGAAATTCGGGGCTACGGTGGACATCGAAGTCCATTATAATGAGGAACTGGGTGAAATTGAAGTATTTCAGTTCAAAGATGTTGTTGCCCAGGTCACAGAGCCTGACCTCGAAATAAGTCTCGAAGAGGGCCGTAAGCTAGATCCTGAGTGTGAAGAGGGAGATAGTCTCGGTGTCAAGATGGATGCCACCACCTTTGGGAGAATCGCTGCCCAGTCGGCAAAACAAGTCATAATCCAGAAGATGAAGGATGCTGAGCGAGACGTCGTATATGAGGGCTATGTCGATAGAAAGGGAGAGATCATAAACGGCATCGTCCAGAGGATCGACAGGGGTGACATTATCGTTAATCTTGGTCGAACCGAGGCAGTTCTTCCGGCCCAGGAACAGGTTCCGAGGGAGGCTTATCGAAGAGGGGACCGGATTCGGGCTTATGTGCTGGACGTGCTTCGTGAAACCCGCGGCCCTCAGATAATACTGTCTAGGACCCACCCACAATTCCTTGTGACACTATTCAAGACTGAGGTGCCCGAAGTCACCGAAGGCATCGTGGATATCATGGGGGCGGCCCGCGAACCTGGTAGTCGAGCAAAGATTTCCGTTGCCTCCAATGATAGGGATATCGACCCGGTGGGGGCGTGTGTCGGCATGAAAGGAAGTCGGGTTCAAAGCGTAGTTCAGGAACTGAAAGGAGAGAAAATCGACATCATTCCCTGGCACAGCGACCCAGCAAGGTTCGTCTGCAATGCCCTGTCGCCAGCCGAAGTCTCCCGTGTCGTGGTGGACGAAACCACCAGGTCTATGGAGGTGATTGTTCAGGATGAACATCTGGCAGTTGCCATTGGCAAACGGGGGCAAAACGTGCGTCTTGCTGGTAAGCTGACGGGCTGGAATATAGATGTTAGGAGCGAAAGCCAGTATAGTTATGACATGCGGGCTGGTTATGAATCCCTGATGGAGCTTCCCGGAATGGTAGCCGGTACGGCCGATGCCCTCTATGAACACGGTTTGTATTCAGTTGAAGAACTTGCCAGCGCCACGCTTGATGAGCTCACTCAGATAAAGGGAATCGGTGAGACAAAGGCGCAAGCCTTATTGGAATCGGCTCAGCAGGTCCTTGAGAAGAGGCAGCATGACGGGGATATTGTGGAAGATGAAGAAATCTCGCATGTGTCCGGAGGGCAGGAGGGCCCAGAGGGGGAGGCAGAGGAGGCGGAGTCTTCAGATGAACCCACAACAGCGCCTTCTGAAGATTGATGAGTCAATAATGGGGTCCATGTTAGACTTGGAGGGAATGAATGGCGAAAATCCGAGTGTATGATCTTTCCAAACAGCTCAATACAACTAACAAAGACCTCTTGGACGGGTTAAGGGAGATGAATATTTCTGTGAAGAGTCACATGAGTGCAGTAGATGAAGAGACGGTAGCTCTTATCAAAGAGGTCATGTTTGGAGGAAAATCAGAGGCTGTCGTCGAAAAGAGGATCAAGGACACCGTCATCAGAAGACGCAAGAGACCCGGGAAGAGGCCGGCAGAAACGAAAGAAGCTTCCCTCCAGGCCGAGCCGGGAAGAGATATTGTCTCAGAAGTCAAACAAGTTGATGTATCAGTAGAAGCTGAAGTCGAACCGGATCAGGTCTCGCCTGCTGTTCCTGAAGAGCCATCAAAGGAAAAGCTTATCAAGTTGGTTGAGCCTAAAGAGGCAGAGACTGAGATTGAAGAGAAAAAGCCTGCAGAGCTTCCCGTTGAATCAAAGGATGCAGGAGCTGAGCCTGAGAAGGCACAGCCGGCGAAGAAGGTTAGGGCCAAGAAAAGGCCCAGAATCAAGAGAGAGAAGCCTGCCAAGATCATCAAGTTGCCTTCTGTTGCTCCTTCTGTCAAACCGATTTCTGAAACGGAATTGGCGGCGCCTGCCGAAGAAGGATTAAAACGTAAAAGACATCAGAAAGAAGTTGCTGGAAGACATGAAGAGCCTCAGCCCCTTGCCAGGGGCAGAGAAAAGAGGGACGTGCCGTCGCCACAAGATGTTGAAGGAGACCGGCGCTTTCTTAAGAAGAAGATTACTTTTCGGAAAAAGGAGGTTTTGGACAGGCAAGACCTTTATGACGGAAAAGTCCTCAGGGGTCGCAAGGGCCGAAGAGGCCGTAAGGGAAAGATAGCCATCAAGGGCGAAAAACCCATTCTTACCACGCCAAAAGCTATTAAGCGTCGCATCAAGATCGACGATGCCATCATGATATCAGATCTGGCCAAGAGGATGGGGATTAAGGCCGGCGAAGTGATCAGGCAGTTGATGTCCTTGGGAGTCATGGCTTCACTGAATCAAGCCATCGATTTTGACACAGCAGTTGTAGTCGCCAGCGAGTTCAACTACGAGATCGAAAGGGCCGCTTTTGAGGAGGATAGTATCATACATGTCGAGGAAGATAGTGCAGGCCAATTGAGAACCAGGCCACCCGTTGTGACTATTATGGGGCACGTTGACCACGGGAAGACGTCTCTCCTGGATGCCATTCGTGAAACAAAAGTGATTGAGGGTGAAGCTGGAGGCATAACACAGCATATCGGGGCATATTATGTCACTGTGGGAGACAGGCAGATCGTATTTCTTGACACACCCGGTCATGAGGCATTCACCTCCATGCGTGCAAGGGGCGCTGAAGTAACCGATTTGGTTGTGCTCGTGGTAGCTGCCGACGATGGTGCCATGCCTCAAACCATAGAAGCTATTAATCATGCCAAGGCAGCCGGCGTGCCTATACTTGCGGCAATAAACAAGATTGACAAACCAGAAGCAGATCCTGATCGGGTGAAGCGCGAACTGGCCGAGCAGGGCCTTGCCCCGGAAGACTGGGGTGGCGATACAGTCTTTGTGAACGTGTCAGCCAAGGAAAAGACAGGCCTTGAAGAGCTTCTTGAGATGATACTCCTTCAGGCCGACGTTCTGGAGCTGAAGGCAAATCCTGACAAACTCGCAAAAGGGCGTGTTGTTGAGGCAAGGCTCGATGTGGGGAGAGGTTCAGTAGCTACAGTGCTGGTTCAAGGGGGGACATTGCATACAGGCGATGCCGTGGTTTGTGGCCTGCATCACGGAA
>DAOUWN010000262.1 GCA_030667105.1 Deltaproteobacteria bacterium | reverse complement strand
GCCTCGACGGGTTGTTGGTGCTCGGCTGCCTTTTTGGCGAATGTCACTATGTGAGCGGCAATTTCAATGCCAGTCACAAGGTAAACATGACCAACGAAATGCTCGCTTATGCAGGGATGAATCCAGGGCGGTTGTCATTTCGTAACCTCTCTTCGGCAGAGAGTGAGCTGTTTGTGAAACATGTGACTGATTTTTCCGCAGAGATAAGAGAACTCGGCCCTCTCGGGGGCGAGGCTGATAAGTTCCCCTTGCCAAAGCTAAAGGAGAAGCTTGAGATTGCCAGGATCTCCCTCGCAGGGCCCAAGTTGCGCTGGGTTGTAGGGAAAAAGCCTGTCTTCATTGATACGGGTAACAAGTATCATGAGATTTTCACCGAGCACGAGATAAACCGCACCTTGAGCGGCATCGTTATTGACGAGATGGCCACCCATTCCATTCTGGCGGCCTTGCAGAACAAACCGGCTTCGGTTAAGGAACTCGCGCAAGAGCTTGAGATCCCGGCCCCGGAGACCTTGAAATACGTGCTCGGTTTGAAGCGACGCGGTTTTCTGGAATTGGAGAGTGTAAAGGATCATTCACCCTTATATAAATACGTCGAACAAGAGGGATAGAAAGTGGCTGAGAAAAATGTAATGATCGTTGGCGGAGGGGCTGCAGGCGTCAAAGCGGCGCTGGATCGGGCTAATGCCGGCAACAAGGTCTTCCTGGTTGAGGACTTTCCCAGTATTGGCGGGGAGCGAATTCCGCAGGACAGGCTCATCACTGATGGTGCGTCCTTTACCGCCCCTGATCTGGGCGCAGTAAAAGAGAACAATGCGATACAGGTCATAGATTGCGCCGAGGTTCGATCGCTGGTGGGGGAAAACGGCAATTTTAAGGCCAAGGTCCACCGTCGGACACCCCGGGTTGACCGTGAGAAATGTGACGACTGCGGAGAATGTATCAAGGTGTGCCCGATCCATATGTATGACGACTACAATGAAAGTCTGGAATGGCGCACGGCCGTGGACTATTTCAATTCCGGTTCCGGCAACTACAATGTCTTTAAGGAGGATATGCCGGTTTGTCAGCGTACGTGCCCGATCAATCTGGATATCCGGACATATGTGGCCTACATTGCAGACGGCAAGTATGCCGAATCATTGGCCACGATCCGCAAGAAGCTCCCCTTTCCATTGAGTATAGGGCGTGTGTGCCCCCATCCGTGCGAGTTCGAGTGCAACCGAGGGTACAAGGATGAGCCGATCAGCATCTGCTTTCTGAAGCGTTATGTGGCCGACTATGAGGTTTATAACGATGTCGAGCCCCCGATCACCGTTCCTGAGGAGACCTATGCAGAGAAGATTGCCATTATCGGAGGAGGACCCAGCGGCCTGACCTGTGCCTATCACCTGGCATTGCTCGGATATCAAAATAATATCACGGTCTTTGAGGCCCTTCCCGCATGTGGCGGGATGTTTCTGGTAGGTATTCCCGAATATCGGCTTCCCAAGGCGATTCTGGCCAAAGATGTCGAGTTTGTCGAGAAACACGGCGTAGAAATCAAGACCGGTGTGCGCATAGGCAAAGACATCAGCTTTGATGATATCCGGAAGGACTATGACGCTGTCCTGCTCGCCCTTGGCGCCCATCTGGGCATGAGCATGCGGGTCAAAAACGAGGATGCCGAGGGCGTTGTTGAGGGTGTTAAGTACCTTAGGGATGCCGCACTCGGAAATGAAATCCCTAACAAAGGCACGTGCATCGTGGTTGGCGGCGGCAACGTGGCCATGGACGTTGCCAGGACAAGCCTGCGTGTGGGTTTTGACGAGGTGAATTTGCTCTATCGTCGAACCCGTAAGGAGATGCCCGCAAGCCCGTGGGAGGTGGACGCGGCAGAGCACGAGGGGATCAAGTTTCATTTTCTTGTTGCTCCACAGGAAGTCGTCGTTAAGGGTGGCAAGGCCGTGGGGATGCAATGTTTGAAAATGGAGCTTGGTGAGCCGGATGAGAGTGGCAGACGAAGACCTGTTCCGATTGAGGGTTCGGAGTTTGTCATGGACGCTGATACTATCTTTGCAGCGATTGGCCAGGTGACGGACGCCAGTCTGGTGGAAGAAAAGCACGGGTTTAAGATCGGGAGGAAGTTCAATTTTGAGGTTAATCCCAAGACCTTTGAAACCAATGTGGAAGGAGTCTTTGCTTCGGGCGATGGCGCCACAGGCGCCGGTATTGCGATCGCAGCCTGCGCAGGCGGCAAGACCGCGGCTGAATCTATTCACAAATATCTGAGAGGTAAGAAGTAGAATGTATATCTACGAGAAGAAGGGACGCTACATCATTGACTTTCAGGATATTCCGGCCAAACGGGCAGAGATGCCAGAGATCGAGGTCGAAGAACGCCAGGGGAACATGAAGGAAGTGGAGACCGGCTTCCCTGAAGAGGTGGCTGTTGCAGAGGCCAAACGGTGCTTTTCCTGCCGGCGGTGCTTGGGATGTGCCCTGTGCTGGGCAGAGTGCAAGCCTGAAGCGATCAACTTCGAGATGGAGGATGAGGATTTTGACCTGGAAGTGGACGAAGTCATCCTCACCTCTGGCATGCAGCGAAAGATCGCACCTATACGAGGAAACTACGGCAACAAGCACATGAACGTGGTGACCGATCTTCAGGTGGAGCGGATGCTAGCCGACACAGGCCCGAGCAACGGCCTGATTCTCCGCCCCCAGGACGGCGAGATCCCCAAGAAAATAGGGTTTGCGCAGACCTTTGGTGGTGTTGATGACAAGGTCCGGGATGCAACCCTATTTTATGCTGTCAACGAGGCCATCATGGCCCAGAAGAAAATAGACGGCGTGGAAATCAGTTTTGTCTCGCCGGATATGGACGCGTTCAAGGCAAGCGCTGGAAGCGACCTGGACAAGGTTTCTGGAATAACGTTTGTCAATGGCACAGTAGCTGAGGCTGCCGAGGTGGGTGAGAATAAAGACATTGAACTAAAGTTTGAGGCAGACGGGAGCGAAAAAACTGAAACCTTTGACCTCCTTGTCCTCTTGACCCAGCCCCAGCTTCCGCCGATAATCGAGGGGTCCGCAAAGAAGCTTGGTGTTGAAGTGAATTATGCCAGCTTTCTGGGCACGCCCGGAGAGATAGTCGACACAGATAAGGCCGGCGTTGTGCTGGCCCAGAATATGTAAATGTACGAGCGACTTTTTCCACTAAATCGTTGCTAGGAGGATGTGTATGGAAGCTTTAGATCTAACAAAACGACCAAAGAACAGGCTGGCAGTCGAGCCTGAATGGGCAGACGTCTGCTTTACGTGCGGAACGTGTGCCAGTGGCTGCCCTGTGACCGGCGTGGATGGTTGGGACCCGAGAAAGGCGGTTCGCGCCGTGCTCCTGGGCCTGGAACAGGAGTTGATCGATTCCCGGTGGCCCTGGATCTGCACCCTATGCGGCCGTTGTGAGTATGCGTGCCCCCAGGGTGTTAAACTGTTGGCACTCCTGAGAAATGCGCGTACCCATCGGGAACGTGACAAGGTCCCCGGTGTCATGCACAAAGGGGTGGCCATGTGCCT
>DAOUWN010000198.1 GCA_030667105.1 Deltaproteobacteria bacterium | reverse complement strand
GGGCAAAGACTTCACATATTCCCTTATCGTCTTCATTGATGGTGACATAGAGTTTTCCGCAGCCGGTGTTGATTCGCTCAGTGGCCCCCCTTGTCAGAACCGGGCGTGTCCGTGGCACAATGGCAATTCCGTTTCTTTCCTCCCCCTTTCCGATATTGAGGACCTGGCGGCCACGACTTCCGTAGCGATAAATGGTCACACCCTTGCAACCGCTTTCATAGGCAAGCCTGAAAACCTTTTCTATGTCCTCAGGGGTAGCATCCTGTGAAAAATTCACTGTCTTGGACACGCCATTGTCCGTGTATTTTTGGAAGGCTGCCTGGATCCGGATATGCCACTCCGGCCCTATCTCATGAGCGGTCACAAAAAGCCTCTTAATCTTTTCGGGAATTCCTTTTATGTGTTGAATCGAGCCGGTCTGGGCAATTTCCTCAGCCAGCTTCTTGCTGTATAAGCCGCTTTGCTTTGCCATCTGCTCAAACAGGGGATGTATCTCGAACAAAGTCTCCCCATCCAGAACCCTTCGTTCATAAGCCACTGCAAATATGGGCTCCACACCGCTGGAGCATCCCGCGATGATGCTGATCGTCCCTGTGGGGGCGATAGTCGTTGTGGTAGCATTTCGCATATAGGGGGTTTTGGGATTGTCAAAGATACTTCCCTCAAAGGCCGGGAAATTCCCTCGCTTTTTTGCCAACTCGCTTGAGGCCTTTCTCGCTTCGCGCAACACAAAAGCCATTACCTGCTCAGCCCGGCGGACAGCTGCTTTGGAATTATAGGCAACTCCCAGCCTGACAAGCATATCGGCGAACCCCATGACACCCAGGCCGATTTTTCGGGTCTTTCTGCTTATGGTCTCGATCTGGCGTAAGGGGTATATGTTCATTTCCACGACATTATCAAGGAAGTGAACTGCACTGCGAATACTTTGTCGCAGTCTTGTCTTGTCCAGTTTGCCGTCTTTGAGCATCTTGGCCAAGTTGATGGAGCCTAGGTTGCACGCTTCATAAGGCAGAAGCGGTTGCTCACCGCAAGGGTTCGTGGCTTCTATCTTGCCAAGCTGCGGGACGGGATTGGCAAAGTTGAGGTGGTCCAAAAAGATGATTCCCGGTTCTCCGCTTTGCCAAGCCGCCTGCACAATTTGGTCGAAGATGGCCCTTGCTGAGGCCCGCTTGACTTTCTCTCGGTTCCTCGGGTTGATCAAGTCGTAATCTTTGTTGCCTGCCAGGGCTTCCATGAACCAAGCGGTGACAGCCACTGAAATATTGAAGTTGTTCAGCCTGGCCACGTCGGTCTTGCAGTTGATAAAGGCCTCAATATCAGGATGGTCCACCCTGAGGATACCCATGTTTGCCCCACGGCGGGTGCCTCCCTGCTTGACTGTCTCAGTGGCCACATCAAAGACCGTCATGAAGGAAATGGGACCACTTGATATTCCTCGAGTAGACAGCACCATATCATTCTCAGGCCTGACACGGGAGAATGAAAAACCGGTCCCCCCCCCGCTCTTATGGATTATCGCCGTGTGCCTGAGGGTTTCAAAAATACTATCTATGGAATCTTCAATGGGAAGAACAAAACAGGCGGCCAGTTGCCCAAGCCTGCGCCCCGCATTCATCAGGGTTGGCGAATTGGGCAAGAAAACCAGACTGGTCATCAATTTGTAGAAGTCTTCTTCGGTTTTCTTGACATCTGCCTTGGCATCGAACCTGGCATCGGCCGACGCGACAGCCCGAGCCACCCGTCTGAACAGGTCCTCTGGAGCCTCGGCAGGTTTTCCCTTCCGGTCCTTCCTTAAATATCGCCGCTCAAGAACAACCAAGGCATTTTGGGATAGACGTATTGTCATATTCCATGTTCCTGCTTCAGGAACTTGACAAAGGCACGACACAGGGGAGACCGGGTTCGGTGTTTGTGCATAATCAAGTAGAAAGCCCTCTGAAAGGGAAAGCCCTTGATTCCAACTTTTCTCAGGCTTCCCGCGGTCAGATCCTCGGCAACAGCGTATTCAGACAGGATAGAAACACCCATTCCTGCCTTGATGGCCTGACGGATAGCCTCGGGGCTCCCCATTTCAGCCACCACATTCAGTTGGCCAAGCCAATGACCGGACTTGTCTAATACTTGCTCGATGGATTTGCGAGTCCCGGAGCCGGGTTCACGCATGATGAACGGCTCTGCCACAAGATCCTCCACCGCAACAGCGCCGGTGGCTGCCCACCTGTGACCTGCAGGCACGATGAGAAACATCTCATCATCCAGGATCTTCTGTTGAGCAAGCTGAGCTTCTCGAGCCTTGGCACCTACAATGCCGAGTTCCACCCGCCCATCGATGGTGTCCCGAATGATTTCGGCAGTGTCCCTTTCTATGAGGGTCACTGTTACCTCCGGGCAGGCTTGCTTGAATCTGCCCAACAAGGGGGGCAGAATATAGCCTCCGGGTATCGTGCTTCCCCCAATGGTGAGATGCCCTTTGATTTTGCCTTGAAACTCGGCCAGGGCCTTTTCAATATCCTCCTTGAGGGCTATCATTTTTACCGCATATCCGTATAGGAGTTGCCCGGCTTTGGTGGGAGCAACCTCCCTTCCCAGGCGGTCTATGAGCTTGCATTCGAAATGGTTCTCGAGGTCCTTGATATGACTGCTCACCGTGGGTTGGGAAAGGTAGACTGTGTTGGCGGCCTTGGAAAAGCTCCTTAGCTCAACCACCTTGCAAAATATGTGGAGTCTCCATAAATCCATGGTTACAAGTGGAAAGAAAGCAGTTTGTCTGAAAACCTATATCTGCTCAGCGGGTCTTGCCAAACTTCTCGTTTAGCTTATTCCTAACAACGCCAGGAACCATGCCACTGGTCTCTCCCCCGAACTGAGCGGCCTCCTTGATGATAGAGGAGCTGATGAAAATCCACCTCAGGCCTGTCATGAGAAAAACCGTTTGCACATTTTTGTTGAGCTTGCGATTCATGAGAGCCATCTGGAATTCATACTCAAAATCCGAGACAGCTCGAAGTCCCCGCAGGATAGTGTCAGCCCCCCTCTTGACTACATAATCGACGAGAAGCCCGTCAAAGCAATCTGTCTCAACATTGGGCATGTCTTTCAAGGTCTCTCTTAACATCTCCAGTCGTTCTTCGACCGTAAAAAGGGGATTTTTGCTCCCATCTGTCGCAATAGCAACTATGACTCTATCAAAGAGCTTTAACCCTCGCCGAATTATGTCACAGTGTCCATTCGTAATGGGGTCAAACGTTCCCGGATATATGGCTGTTTTTCTCTTGTGCATGCTGTGTCCCTCTCACCAGACATATTGCCCGTCATTTGGCAATTCATTAATGGATGGGCACTAGTAGATTTTATAACACGAATTCGTAGAAAGAGACAAGGCTCTTTCCATGTTGCCTTTCGTTGGTCCGCTCGAGACGTGCCACATTTTGCGGGAGTGTTTCTCGGAGACTGTGTTCAATTACCACGCGGGCTCCTTGGGCAATGCATCCACAATCATCCAAAAGATGAAGGGTTCTTTTGACAAATGCCTTGTCATAAGGAGGATCAACGAATACCAGATCAAAAGCTCGACTCGTTGCTTTTAGAAAACCGAGACCATGGAGAATATCCCTTTTCAGAATGGTGCTTTGCTCTTGCAAGAGACAGGTGCAAATGTTGCGAACAAGGAGCTTGATGGCTTGAGGATGGTTGTCAACAAACACAGTGGACGCGGCTCCACGGCTGAGGGCCTCGATGCCAAGGCTACCAGTGCCGGCAAACAGGTCAAGCACAACTGCACCTTCCGCAAAAGGTGCAAGGATGTTAAAGATGGACTCTCTCAGGTAATCTGTCGTAGGGCGGATTCTGAGCCCACGCAAGGGATGAAGCTTCCTGCCCTTCAAAGTACCGGCTATAACCCTCACACATACTCCTCATAAGATCGTTTCGCGAACTTATTTTGGGGCGAGCCCGAAAGCCTTTATCTTTTTATGGAGGTGGCTTCTTTCAATATCAATGGCGTCTGCCGTTTGGGAAATATTGTTATTGTTTTCGGAAAGCTTTTGAAGGATGAACGCCTTTTCAAATTCCCGTTTTGCTTCTTTAAAAGATTCCCGGTCAAAGAGATCCACAGGCCGAGTCGTCGTCTTGTCGCCCATGTATGAGGAAGGGATGTCGTTTTCTTCGATAACGTCCGATTGCGTCATGATGGCCAGTCGTTCGATCAAGTTCTTCAATTCCCGGACATTGCCGGGCCACGGGTAGGCCTTGAGACGTTCCATGGCCTCATGTGTCATGGTCTTTTGACCGCAGTCGCCGTCCCGGGCAAACCCTTTCAGAAAAGTCTCTATCAACAGTGGTATGTCTTCCCTGCGGTTGCGTAGAGGGGGCACTGAGATGGGAATAACATTTAATCTGTAATATAGGTCCTCTCTAAAGGCCCCGTCTTCGATTTCTCTTTCCAGATCTTTGTTGCTTGCCGCCAGCACTCGCACATCCACGGTCAGAGTACGGGAGCCGCCTACCCGTTCAAATTTTTGTTCCTGCAAGATCTTGAGGATTTTGGCCTGGGTTTTCAGGCTCATGTCTCCGATCTCATCCAAGAAGATAGTGCCTTGGTCGGCTACCTCGAACTTGCCTCTCTTCCTGGCAGTGGTGCCTGGCAGCGCCCCCTTCTCATGACCGAACAGCTCGCTTTCAATCAAGTTGTCAGGTATTGTTGCGCAATTCACATCAATGAGCGGTTGGTCGGCTCTGTCGCTCATTTGGTGAATCGTGCGCGCGACAAGTTCTTTGCCCGTGCCATTCTCGCCCGTGATCAAGATCCAGGCGTTGGTGGGGGCAGCAATAGCAATCTGTTTCTTCAGTGCCCGGATCGGCGGGCTGTTGCCCGTGATGGAATGCTTTTCAAGG
>DAOUWN010000138.1 GCA_030667105.1 Deltaproteobacteria bacterium | reverse complement strand
GCACAACCTGTGATGATATGAAGTTCAGAGCCTTCTTCGGCAATAATGATGTTATGCACATTCTGGCTCAAACCTTCCTTTTCTAAATACATACACGCCTGAACAGGGTATATGACCTTGCTGCCGGGAAGGGCCCTGATGACATAGCCGTTATGCAAGTCAAGCTGGGCCCTGGCGGTGTACTTGTCGGCGTCCACTGCCACCAGTTTCCAGTAGTAATCCTGGACCCAGTCATACTTTTTCAGGGCATCCTTAATTGGTATCACTTCCAGCCCTTCCTGCTTGGAATGGGCATGGACCACCACCGTATCTTTTTGTATGAAGGTGCCCGACCTATCCTTTTCCTCGGCATCTACCCCCGCCAGGATCATCCGTTTCTTATCGGCTTCAGATAAGACATGAAGATCCTCCACATATTCATGGGCAACGGCTTCCGACTCATAGGCATCAAGATCAATGTCCGGGCCGAGCCCTGCCTTCTTTTCCTTTGCCTGACGGGCTTTTTCGTCTAAATCGCGCATTTTACACACTCCCCATATCCGACCTCGCTGATACACCTGAAAATCTCCCGGGGGTGGCTCGCACAAGTCAATACTCCCTCATAGAGGACCTGTCCTTTGTCCGCTGTCACATAATCGAGTATAAAGCCCGTGTGCGTGATAATCAGACCCATCTTGGTTCGTTCCTGTCGCCGCTCCCTCTGTGTCTTTTTGTCGTTCAGCCTAAAATCCCGTTGGAGCAATTCCCTGATGGTCTTTCCTATGAGGGAGATATTCTCAAGGTCCACGCCGGATTCCGGCTCATCAAAGAGCAAAAGCTCAGCATCTTGGGCCATCAACTGCAGAAGTTCCGAGCGCTTGATCTCGCCACCTGAAAAGCCTGCGTTGATGTCCCGCTCCAGGAATTCAGAAAAGTTCAGCTTTTCTGCCAGGGCCTGAGTGTCCACCACTTGCTTTGCGCAGATTTCAATCATTTGCCTTGTCTTTACCCCATTAATAGTGGGGGGCCGCTGGTAAGACACTCCGATACCAAGCTGTGCCCGCTCGTTAACAGGCATATGGGTAATGTCTTCTCCCTTAAAAACGATCTTTCCTCCTGTGACCCTGTACTGGGGGTAACCCATAATCGTCATGAGCAAAGATGTCTTTCCGGACCCGTTGGGGCCAAAGAGGATATGGGTTTCCCCTGCACGAATTTCCAGATCGATGTGTTTCAGTATTTCTTTGTCGCCAAGCTTGACCTGTAAGTCCTTGATTTGTAACATTTTTGCTCTCCTGGCAGAGTAATAAGGTTGTGGGTTGCGAGTTGCTTGCTGGAAAAGGAGGATATCAGGCATCAAGCACTATGTAGAGGAAATCCCTCCACGACACCAGTGACCAATGACTATCTGCTGCTTCCCAGTGCGTTCAAGAGGAGCGTTATCGGCCTTTCTTCTTCGCTTTTACCTGCAAACCTGATCGGCCCGGGCCGTCTGTAATTATCTGCTTCGGGTATTGCCCCGAGCCACTTATCTCTAAAGGCCTTCACAACTCTAAAGGCCGGAGAATTTACGTCCACCACGCTTTTTTCCAATACGAGCGCCAGCTTTCCTTTTCTTTCTTCAAGGTGCATAAGAGGAGCAATGGGAATCCCGATCGGTTCCCACTCGGAAAAATCCTTTTCCAGATTCCTTATGGCTGCCATCTGACCGGTTGAACCATTGGCTATCAGGCTAAACACGGTCAGGCCCAGGTTATATGTATAAATACAGTCAAATCTGGTTGGATCGCTCCCCCTGCCGTCATAACCGTAGAAATGGACCTGGGTCTTGAACTTGGGAACGGATTTCCGAAATATCTTCTCAACTGGAGCAGGAATTTTTTCATCTTCCTTGATAGCACCCTCTTTTATGAGGACGCGTTTGAGCCTTCTTGCTGATATGATGGGTGCTTTGGCCATCAGAAATTGGGCATCATCATAGTTCTCAAACACCATAGGACCAAAATAGTCGGGGTCAAGCCCTTCTTTTTCAAGGGTTTTTTTGTAATAGGATCTTTCGATTCCTATTTTATAAATTCCCTCTTCCCTTAAGATCTTCAGGTAGTCTTTCACCAGCCCCATGATGACCTTGTCGGTCTCGACTTGGGAAAACTGGAAATTTCCGTGGCTGTCCCTTTCCGTAAGGAGCCCTTCCTGGAAAAACGCAGGGATGTCATCGAAGAGGTCATCGTCCCGTGTAGTCCAAATTGTAAAAGAACTATCTTCCCGTGAACGCCTGGCGAGCTTCCGCAGGTATTCCAGTTTATCGCCAAGAAGGGGAAAGTCCGAGTGTAAATCCGTATCGTGCACCTCGTTATATTCTGCGATAATGGAATTGAGCTTTATAATAAAGATCTGTATCTCATTGATAAATTCCAGGACGCCTTCCGGTATGACAATAACCCCATAGTTTTTCCCGACAGCGGCCCTCTTCACAATGCCTTCACAAAGCACCCGGGAAAGATGCCGCAAGGTCATGCCATAGGCAGTATAGTCTATTTTCCCCTCTTTTTCTGCTTTTTCAATTCTCTTTTTGTCCACATAGTCGGCGAGATCCTCGCCAATAAGGGTAATATTTGCATGTGTCTGCAAGGCGACTTCAAGGGCCAGATGACTTGCAACTCTTCCCATAACCTTGCAAATATGCCAATATTTGACATCAGAAGTGCTGTCCGTATATAAGTTGCTTATCTCCTTGGCAAAAGCCCGGGCAGCCGTGTGAAAGCCAAAGGACATGGCGCACAAAACATTTCCATTTGTATCTCTTACCTGTATGTCGCCATCAATCGTTTTGGGGACCCCTAAGACCTGAACACTATCGTCAATCATCTCCTGTGCCAGGAATGCTGCATTCGTATTTGAATCATCACCCCCGACTATTACGATGGCATCCAGCTCAAGTCTCCTGCACGTCTCCCTTGAAAGGGCCATCTTTTCTTTTGTATCTATTTTCGCACGGCCCGTCTTGATCATGCTGAAACCTCCAAGGTTTCTGTAAGCATCAACAAGACTTCCGGTCAGTTCGACGGCTTCATTTTCGATTATCACGTCCGGTCCGAGGAGGAAACCGTATATCTTGGTTTCAGGATTGGCTTTCTTGGCAGCATCATAGAGGCCAGCTATCACATTGTGACCTCCGGGGGCAGGCCCTCCCGAAAACACAATACCGATATTGCGCTTCCTGCAGTACTTCTCCTTAAAGGATGCCTCAGGGGATTCAAGGCCCACAACGGTCTGGACCTTGTTATCTATGATCTTTGGCAGTTGCCTTCTTGCTTCTTTATCAACAAAAAATTCGTATTGTTGACTTTCCTCCAGGGCAGTATATGGAATAGAAAACACGTTACATTTTGGTGGCACGTATTCTCTTCTTTCAATCAACTCCTGATTAATATTGCTAATTGCCTCTTGAACTTCCCGCTTTTTCAGAAGATCTTCAATGGTTATGATCTCTTCTCCTGGCATCGGCAACCCCCGTGTTCATCTTTTTAGGCACAAGTATAGGGAAAGATCCGCTTGTGTGTCAAGGGATAAACCCGGGGACAGTAACGAGGTCCTTGACTGTGCCTTGCATTGCTGTTAGTGTCCAAACAATGGTAACTTCCATATGAATCGGTCCTCGTTTAGGGGAAGCAATTGATTTGATAATCTTCATTATGAAAGGGGAAGGGGATGCCATGACAGATTCCAGACGATCCAGGTTTTTTGTAGGCGCTTTGGCTCTTTTACTTGTTCTCATGATTTCTGCCGGATGTGCCAGCTTGAAAAGCGGCACTGCCAGCTCGGAGGATTCAGCCGTCCAAATAACAACCGAGGAAGAAGAGACGCCAGGACCTCTCTACTATGATTTTGGAGATGTTCTTGTCCCTGTAGAGCTCAAGCCGGATAGGAAAAGATCCTTTATCTATCACGCCCCGGGGTTCACCGCCGGTGTCCTGGTATTGACTGGCCGGGTGGATCTGGACTCTCTCGTCAGGTTCTTCGAAAACAACATGGTAAAGGACAACTGGCGGCTATTGAGTGCTTTCAAGTCTCCGCGAGCAATCATGTTTTTCAGCAAGGCGAATCGAAGCTGCGTCGTCAATATCACTGAAAAACAATTTAAGACAGAAGTCGAAATCTGGGTAGCCCCCACCGTGGATGACAGTGAAGCCACGCTGCTGAAATAACGTAGGTTCTCAAAAAACGAATAACTGACGTGCCAGATACATTAGAGGATAAACAGATCGTTCTGGGTGTCTGTGGCGGGATCGCGGCGTACAAGGCCGCGGATTTTCTCAGACTTCTGGTCAAGTCGAACGCCAACATACGGGTCATCATGACCAAGGCGGCCCAGGCCTTTGTAGGGCCGGTTACGTTTGAAGCGCTTTCGGGACATCCGGTATGGACCCGTATGTTCGAGGGCAGACAGAATGGTGTTCTTAGGCACATCAGATGGGCGGATGAGGCAGATGCCGCAGTAATCATACCCGCCACCGCCAACGTCATTGGGAAAATGGCTCATGGGATTGCTGACGATCCCCTGACGACCCTTGTATTGGCCCTGAAAGCTCCTGTTCTGGTTTGTCCGTCCATGAACGTTCATATGTTTGAAAATACCGTAGTTCAGAACAACATAGACAGGCTCCGCCAGGTGGGAATGCATGTCGTCGGCCCTGCAACCGGTTTGCTTGCCTGTGGCCATGAGGGCGCAGGGCGCCTTGCCGATCTTGAGGCTATCGCAGAGCAACTCAGGCGCCTGTTGACGCCCCAGGATCTGGCCGGGGAGCAGGTTTTGGTGACGGCAGGGCCAACGCAGGAAGCGATTGATCCGGTTAGATTTATTAGCAATTCCTCCTCGGGAAAAACGGGATACGCCTTGGCCCGTGTTGCCCGGAGGCGGGGGGCTGGGGTAGTCTTAATCAGCGGTCCCACCACTCTTCCTGACCCTGACGGAGTGAGGGCCATTCGTGTAAGGACAGCCAAAGAGATGTTTGACGCGGTCATGGCCCAGGCGGGCCATAGTACGATTATCATCAAGGCGGCAGCCGTATCCGATATGAGGCCAGCCAACGTTTTCCAACACAAAGTGAAAAAGGCCGAGATGGGGCAACAGTGGCCCATGGAAAAGACGGACGATATCTTAAAGGCGCTTGGAGAAAGGAAGAAAGATCAGGTTTTGGTCGGCTTTGCGGCAGAGACACAGGACCTGGAAGAAAACGCCCGGGCCAAACTGACCGCAAAGAACCTGGACCTGGTTGTGGCCAACCTCGTGGGGCAAGATGATTCAGGATTCGGTTCGGATACGAACCAGGTAAGCCTTTATTATAAAGATGGACGCTCCGAAGCTCTTGCCCTTATGCACAAGAGCGCCCTTGCAGACCTCCTATTAGATAGAGTGTTGGAGATTAAACAAAACTTGATGCGTGATGCCGGATACCAGATACCGGATGCTGGATGAGAGATGACCAATCCAACCTTAAGCCGGGCTCTTTACAAAGATTTCTCTGAAATCGTCCATGACCTCAAGGGTTATCTGCAATACGTAAAGCGGCTGGGATTCAAGGGCGTGGCCTTGTCTGAAGAATCGGCAAACACCTTTGAGCAATTGGACAAAGGCCCAGCGGTCGAGACCCTTGAGATGATCCGAAAGGACCTTGGAGACTGCCGCCGGTGCAAACTCCACAAAGGGCGCAAACACATGGTTTTCGGTGATGGAAATCCACGGGCCCGATTGGTCCTTGTTGGTGAAGGGCCGGGTTACGAAGAAGACTTGCAGGGACTGCCTTTTGTGGGCCCCGCAGGTCAGTTGCTGACCAAGATTCTTGCAGCGATTCACCTGAGGCGCGACGAGGTCTACATCTGTAATATCATAAAGTGCCATCCTCCGGGGAACCGGAACCCCGAGCCAGACGAAATAGGGGCTTGCATCCCATTTCTCCGACGCCAGATAAGAGCCATCAGGCCAAAAGTGATATGCGCCCTGGGGACATTTGCAGCCCAAACGCTCCTTCAAACAAATACGCCCATATCGCAATTGCGGGGCAACTTCCATACTTATGAAAATATTTCCCTTCTTCCTACCTATCACCCCGCGTTTCTCCTGCGCAATCCTGCCAAGAAGCGCGATGTCTGGGAAGATATCCAAAGGGTTCAGGCAGCCTATGAAAAGGTCTAGAGATATCCTCATAGCCTTCTTATTTGCCATTGTGTTTTTCGGGGCTTTTCCGCCCATCATTGAAGGTGGCCAGGGAGAGGTCTATATTGCCAAGGTCTCAGGCACTATCAATCCG
>DAOUWN010000159.1 GCA_030667105.1 Deltaproteobacteria bacterium | reverse complement strand
TTTTACCTGTCATGTCAGGTTGTTATCACCGAACAACGGCGTGTGGGAAATCACAAAAAAAGTATGGCAACCGGGGCATCCTGTGGGCACGTAGCGCAAGCCTGTCATTTTATTGACGGCAGAGCGCTTATTTCTTGACAATGCGCAACCCTGGAGAGCAATCTTTTCCTCATAACGAGTCTGTTCCCTTTGTCGTTGAATTTCACATCCGCACAGTACTCTTTCATAATACCCAGCCCCCGGCCGCAATCAGAGTTCGGATCAGGGCTTTCTGCCAGGCATCCTCGCCAGTCAAAACCCTCTCCTTCATCTTCGATTTCCATAATGAGGGTGCCGTCCTCCAGTCGCAGCGCGCAGGAAACGATTTTTCGGCCATCACCGCCGCTTCCGTGAATTACCGCGTTGACCAGCGCCTCCCTCATGACCAGAAAAACGTCAAAAGTGTGTTCTTCAACATCCATTCTGCGGACGAACCTTTTCGTTTCCTCGGCAACCCTGTCAATATTTTCCAGCGTCGCGGAAAAGCGGAACTCGATTCCGTCCGGATTATGAGAAACGGTGAAGGTCATTTGTCATTGGTTATTGGTCCTAAGGCATTTTAGCTCACTTTAGGCACTTGTTCACGGTTACACCTGAACCCCTAGAACCACCACGTCGTCCTCACGCTTGTCTGTGTCCTCCAGCATCAGGCTGACCAGTCTTTCAGCGGATTCGTCGATGGGAACGTCCTTCACGGCGACGCATCTTTCCAGCAATTCCGGCAGGGCTCCGGACCACACTTTCTTTTCCCCGGGCCTCTCAATGAGACCGTCCGTGTAGAAGAAAAACCTGTCACCGTCACTGACCTCGATATCCTGCTTTCCATAAGAAACGTTCGTGAAAGCGCCCAGAACGTCGCCATCTATTTCTACAAATCTTGGCTCTGCGTCTTTCGGAAGATAAACAACGGGTAGATGCCCTGCGTTTACAATCGACATCAGCTTCACCTTCCGGTTCAACTTGCCGTAACATGCCGTCAGGTACTTGCCGTCGGATAGTATTTCCACCAGCACCTTGTTTATCATCACCATGCTCTCTACCGGTTTGTATATGGGCGTGCAGTTTTGTCTCAAGAGGCCCTTTACGGCGGCGGTGATGTAACTGGTGGCTATATCGTGCCCTGAAACATCTGCCACAAAATATGCGAATATCTCATCTGAAATTGGCATGACATCATAGAAGTCCCCCCCGGCCTCCAGCAAGGGCAGATAATGAACGCCAAAACAGGCCTCCGGAAGGTCTTCCGGCACTACCAGCATGGAGGCTTGGGCATCCTGGATCTGCCTTAGTTTTTCTGCCTGACTTGCAATCAGAGAGTTGGTGGCAAGAGACAACTTCAGATGGAGTCGCACCCTGGCAAGCATTTCCTGGCCGTGAAACGGCTTAATTATGTAATCAACGGCTCCCAGATCAAAACCCTTAAGCTTGCTTTCTATCTCATCTCTTCCTGTCAGAAAAATGACCGGAATCGATGCGCTTCGAGCATTCTTCTTGAGCTGTGCGATGACTTCAAATCCGTCTTCTCCGGGCATCATGACGTCAAGCATGATGAGATCAGGCTGAATTTCAAGGGCAAGTTCCCGGCCCTGGGGGCCGTCACTGGCCGTGATGACCCGGTAGCCCTCCCTACGAAGGGCGATTTCCAGGAATTTGAGGCTCACCGGCTCGTCGTCAACAACAAGTATGGTTACGTCTTGTCTCGTTTCCATAAGGTCAAAGAGATGGCAAGATCTGTGCCAGTGATGAAGCGTCACATCACAACAACTCCACAAATTTTCTTGACAAAGGAAAAAGCCAGGCATAAATAGAACGTTTTGACACAAAAGGCTGACCGGGGATCTGCTTTTGAAGAAGGAGGGCTTCATAAGAATCAATCGGGACAGGTGCAAGGGGTGCGGGCTGTGTATTGAGGCGTGCCCCAAAGGGACCATCATTATGAGCGAAAAGCTTAACATCAAGGGCTATCGCCCCGCTGAGTACACGGAAAACGAAAACAGCAAGAATCGCAAGTGTACCGGGTGTGCCCTCTGTGCCATAGTATGCCCTGATGTCGCCATTGAGGTGTTCCGTGGGTAAAAAGAGACTAATGCGTGGCAGTCATGTGATTGGAGAGGCGGCAACCCTGGCCGGGTGCCGTTTCTATGCGGGCTATCCAATCACACCACAGAATGAGCTGCCTGAATACCTCTCCGGCCGTTTTGCCAAACTGGAAGACGCCACCTTCATTCAGGCAGAAAGCGAACTGGCGGCAATCAATATGGTGATGGGAGCAAGCATGACCGGGGTGCGGGCAATGACATCGTCTTCCAGTCCGGGGATCAGCCTGAAACAGGAAGGCATCTCGTACATGGCCGGTATGGAGCTTCCCGCCGTCGTGGCCAACATCATGCGGGGAGGGCCGGGGCTCGGAAATATCGCCCCATCCCAGCAGGACTATTTTCAAGCCACAAGAGGGGGCGGGCCTGGAGATTATCGAACCATCGTCCTTGCCCCTCACTCGGGGCAGGAACTGGTCACCCTGACTATGAAAGCCTTTGATCTGGCCGACACTTATCGAACGCCAGTTATCCTGCTGGGCGATGGTCTCATGGGCCAGATGATGGAGCCGGTAACATTTCCCGAGCCCATCGAGCCGTCCGCCCTTCCCAAAAAGGAGTGGACACTTGACGGCGCCATGGAGCGGGACAGCCGCCTGATTTGCTCATTGCGCCTGGACCCGTTCAACATGGAACAACACAACTGGAAACTGGCCAGAAAGTATGCGGCCATTTGCGAGCGTGAAACAGAGCATGAACCATATCTTCTTGACGATGCTGTCGTGGCTGTTGTGGCCTTTGGCACGGCCGCCCGCATTGCAAAAGGAGCTGTCAACCGCGTGCGCAAAGAGGGTTTAAAGGCAGGCCTTTTTCGACCAATCACACTCTGGCCATTTCCTGAAAACGATCTCAGGGCATTGACCCGTTCGGTTAAGCATATCCTGGTGTTTGAAATGAACTTCGGTCAGATGGTTGAAGACGTGAGGCTCAGTGTCGGAGAGAAGGCCACTGTTCACTTCCACGGCAGGCCCGGGGGAATCATATCCACACCCCTCGAGATCGCAGATGCAATAACCAGGCTTGTGTACAGATATGGACTGGATGCCTAACTGAATTCAGGACTATTTTAACGGCTGGCGTTTTCTGCCTGCCTCAAGAAATCCGTACTGTTCTCAAGGCGACAGCCGCAAATCCGAATATCGTGCTGTTTTCAAGGCGTCAGCCGCAATCACGAAACAAATTCATTCAAATTCCAAAACGGAGCTGAGTTCCAAGTCTTATGACTAAACAGGTATTCAAAAGACCGGACGCGTTAAAGGATAACATCTTTCACTACTGTCCGGGTTGCGGCCACAGCGTTATCCACCGGCTCGTGGCTGAGGTGATTGACGAACTCGGGATTCGCGGCAAGACCGTGGGGGTTCCACCGGCCGGATGTGCCGTGCTGGCATATAACTATCTTGACGTTGACATGGGAGAGGCCCCGCACGGCCGCGCTGTTGCCGTGGCCACGGGAATAAAACGTTGCCGGCCCGACCTCGTAGTGTTCACTTATCAGGGAGATGGCGATATTGCCGCCATTGGCACTGCTGAAACAGTGCATGCGGCCAACAGGGGAGAGCGTCTGACGGTTATTTTTGTAAACAATGGCTGCTACGGCATGACAGGCGGGCAGATGGCCCCGACCACCCTCCTGGGGCAAACCACCACCACGACACCAGGAGGGAGAATACAGCTCAGAGACGGATTCCCCGTGGACCTGAGCCAGATGCTGGCTGTGGCTGGTGGCAGTGTCTACATTGAAAGGACTGCGGTCACATCGCCAAAAAACATAATCAAGACAAAGAAGGCCATCAAAAAGGCGTTTAAGGCGCAAATGGATGATCTTGGCTTTTCCCTGGTTGAGATATTGTCAGCATGTCCCACTAACTGGAAGCTCTCGCCTGTGGACTCATGCAAACGAATTGAGGACGAAGTTGTAAAACACTATCCCCTCATGGTGATCAAGGATACGACCGAGGAGCACAAGTGAAATCATAAGACGACAAAAGAAAGAGACAACCACGAAAACACGAAAGGACGAAGACACTAAAGCAATAGTGCACCAAACTTCCTGAGCCTCGATGGGCGAGTGGGAGTCTGCGGCTGGGCGCTATCTGAAAAACCCATATTTTTCGTGCTTTCGTGCTTTCGTGGTAAAAGGTATTATTAAATAATGAGTATAACCAAGACAATATTTTCCGGCTTTGGAGGACAAGGGGTCCTGATGATGGGATATGTTCTGGCCACGGCCGGGATGCAAGAAGACAAGCATGTAACCTATCTCCCGTCTTACGGGGCAGAAGTCCGTGGCGGAACGGCCAACTGCACCATCACCGTAAGCGATGATCCCATTGCCTCTCCGGTTGCATCTTTTCCGGATTTTGCCGTACTGATGAACACACCATCTCTGATGAGGTTTGAAGGAAAGGTCATAACAGGTGGCACGGTCTTCTTGAACAGTGACATGGTGGAACTCAGGCCAAAGCGTGGCGACGTGGAAGTGGTAGCCATACCGGCTAACACCATTGCCGAGAGCTTAGGCAATGCCCGCGGCGCCAATATGGTGATGATCGGCGCCCTGGCCCAGAAGACCGGTCTGGTTTCTCTCGACTCACTGATCAAGAGCATTAAAGAGATCTTTGCAACAAAAGGGGCAAAGGTCCACGAGATGAACACCCTTGCCATAAAGGAAGGGGCAGCATTTGTTGAGGAGCAATCGTCATCATGACCATAAAAGAAGTTGTCATTAAAGTCGAAAACAGGCCGGGCGAGCTTGCTCGCATTGTGGGCCACCTCTACGAAAATGATGTGAAGGTTTCCGCCTTCTGGGTGGGCACTGAAAACGAAAAAGCGACCCTGCGATTTGTCACTAGTGATCCGGATTCAGCCCTTTCAGTCTTGACAGGGCTCGGCTTAAAACCCACAACATCGGATGCGATTGCCGCCCGGGTCCCGGATCACCCGGGTGGACTGAACACCCTTCTAATGATACTCCGCTCTGCAGAAATCAATATTCTTCACATTTATCCCTGCCTGGAAACCCAGGATCCCATCTTGATCCTGGAGGTTGACAACACTGAGGCGGCCGTCAAGGCCTTGAAAAGCAACTGGATCAATCTTTGTGATGAGCGGCTGTATTATATGTAAAAGAAGTGCCTAAAGTTTAAAGTGCCTAAAATGCCTAAAGTTAAGGATAACATTCATGATTCACCAATTTCCAAGACCCAGATTTGATGTTATTGTAATTTGTCTCAGATTTAGGGATTTAGGATTCTAGTTCGCTTTAGGCATTTTAGCTCATTCTAGGCACTTTAGGCATTTCTACACGACATGTCCCAACCTGCTCTCTGCCGGAACAGAACGACTTTCACAACAAACGGATTGACCAAAGTCCTCCCACCATGAAAATCCAATCATACCGCTTTGGGTACATCGAGATCGACGGCAACGTGTACCGGAACGACGTCAAGCTCATTGGCAATAAGGTCGTGCCGGATTGGTGGCGTTCAAGGGGTCACCTTGTAGAGCTGAATGACGTAAAGGACCTCCTGGGCTCGGACGCTCAGATCTGCATATTCGGCACCGGGGCTTACGGAGCCATGCGGGTATCAGAGGCGGTGAAGTCTG
>DAOUWN010000206.1 GCA_030667105.1 Deltaproteobacteria bacterium | reverse complement strand
CAAAATTGCATTTCTGATAAAAGAGACTGGCGATGGTGTTTGAGTAACATATTAAGGTCTTCGACGATAATCGCGGGGCTGCATCTGGCCAATCTTTGCTTCATTGTTCTGAGATAATCTTTGTTTGCCGCAAGTTCTCTTGAGAATCCTCGCAACATCCTACCCAGGACATCGTCGAGGCGGAGTCTATAGTCTGCAATCTGCCTGTTTGGATGGACAAGGCGTCTTGAAAGCTGAATAGCACGTTGTCTAAGGAGTTGAATTCGGTGATTAATAGCGCCCTTTAAGGCGCCTCTGATCTCCCTTGTTCGCATCAACAGGTCATTTTTTACGGGAACTATCAGCTCTGCCGCAGCAGAGGGGGTTGGGGCACGCAAATCAGCCGTAAAGTCAGCTATTGTGAAATCCGTCTCATGCCCAACAGCCGAAACAACCGGAATCTCAGAAGAAAAAATGGCCCTGGCCACTACCTCTGAGTTAAAGGCCTGAAGGTCCTCAAGAGACCCGCCCCCTCGGGCCACCACGATAACGTCAGCATCATTGCGGTCATTCAACAGTTTGAGGGCCTCAACAATCTCCTCGGCAGCTTGTTCTCCCTGAACTTTGACCGGTGCAATCTCCACGGTCATATTCGGGAATCTGCGATCGATCACATTTATTATGTCTCGGATAACGGCTCCGGTCGGTGAAGTAACCACGGCAATCTTTTGCGGCAGGAACGGACAGGGGAGTTTGTGCTTCTCATCAAAGAGCCCTTCGGCTGCAAGCTCTCTCTTGAGCCGCTCAAAGGCCAACTGCAGCACACCAACGCCTTCGGGCTCCAGATATTCGATTATGATCTGATAGATCCCTTTGGTCTCATACACATTGAGGCGACCCATGGCAATGACCGCCATTCCGTCTTCTGGCTGAAATCTGAGGTTCCGGTTCTGGCCGCGAAACATTACCGCACTGACCTGTGCCCCAGAATCCTTTATGGTAAAGTAGAAATGGCCTGAAACGGGTATGCGCAAGTTGGAGATTTCTCCGGTGATCCAGACAAACGGAAAGGCCTCTTCCAGAAAGTCTTTGATATTATGTGTAAGCTCGGTTACAGTGTAGATGCGCCGCTCAGGCATGATCCAATCATCAACCATGGGGTGTTTTCATAGCACACGTTAGAATTGTCTACAATCTGTTTACAGCATGTTCCCTGACAAAAACCACCATCGCCACAAAAGGGAGACCAAAATGCTAAAGAACCAGTTGAAAAACCAGCTAAAAAAGGAGTTAGAAGATCTAGGAGAACGTGTGGGAGATCGTATCGGCAAGGGCCTATCAAAGGGCACTGACAAAAAGGCCGCGCACATAGGACAGAAGGCAGGAAAAGTTCTCGGCGAACAGGTTGAGCGGGTTCACGATGCCATGGAAAAAGTCAGTGTCACAAAACAAGAAGAGCTTGGAATTGGAGGCAAGGTCGGTACCGGACTCGGCATAATCGGGAAACATCTCGTTGAAAAGCGGTACGGCCTGCTTGGAAGGCTTATGGGGAGCGCAGACATCATTTCTGATGGTCGCACTGCCGGAGCCAAGGCGGAAAAAATGGTCAAGAGCGCTGTGAAGAGCGGCCTTGAGCGTGTGGCAGCAGCGAAAAGGGCTGCCAGCAAAAAAGTAAATAAAAGAAATAACGTCTGATAATATATATTATGTCAACTTACGTCCGAACCTGGCGGTTCGGACGTAATTCGAATACAATTGGTCATTGGGAGTCGAACCATTTCGGATTTGCGGCTGACGCCTTGAGAACAGCACGTGCTTCGAATTTCGAATTTATCAAAAATCGATCCGGCGACAATCTCCATGATTTCACGTGACTACCTTCGAGAATGACGGAGCCCTGGCCGGCCGGCTTCTTCGAGGAGTCTTCTAATGCCCGGCAATACATAGACTCCCTCAAAATCCATCCTGCACAAACATTGAGTCAGCAGCCTTATTCTTTCTGAAAGATCCTTTGACTTATCCATTATATAAAAATAGCGACCCTTGACCTTGCAAAGGCCGCTTGTCGCCGGGGTTTCAGGATCGCCCAGGTCCTCATAACAGATTGAAATGCCAAGCTGTTTTGCGAGATTTTCGAGTTGTTCATAAAGATGTTCGGGGTGTATTGCCATCGGGAGTATCCCTAGAATCGCTCCGTGATCCTCCTCGGGCGATGATCTTCCGGGAACTGTTTCAGGAAGAAATCATCTGTCATACCGGCGATAAAATCGCGCACGATCTCGGGCGGGGCCGTACTATCTAAATAATCGGCGGACATGTCGCGTAAGTATTCGGAAAAAATAATGGAATCCTCAGTTCCTTTTTGAAGATCGCTAAGATAGCCTTCAAATAATACTTTAAAGAGGTCTCTTATCTTCCCTGAATCGGGCTTTATTTGTGGATTCAGATATATGTTCTTCAAGTTGAAATCTCTAAGTTGTTTTAGCGCGTCTGAGGCCTCCTGGCTAAAGGCTATTGCCGGTTTTTCGAAACTGTTCTTGATGACATCTGTCACCAGATTGTAGACAATGGTCCCGTTCGTCTCCCCTAATCGTGCGACGGCGGCCTTGGGAAGATGGCTCCTCTTGATGAGGTTTAAGCGAATGGCGTCTTCAATATCTCGTCCGATATAACTGATTGTGTCAGCCATGCGCACCACACAGCCCTCAAGTGTCATTGGAGTCAGGCCAAAGTCCGGGTCGGCAGTCCTTTTGGCAATGTCTTGATTAAGACTATCAAATGTCTTTTGGCCGTGTGGATGGAGCGCCTGAGCATGAATCTCGCCATCATGACACAGGATGCCGTCCAGAACCTGAAGCGCTAAGTTCAGGCCCCTTCCCTTCCGTTCAATTTTGTCAAGAAATCTGACACTTTGAAGGTTGTGCTGGAACGGTCCGATGCCAGAAGCCTTGCAAAGCTCAGACAGATATGTCTCCCCATCGTGCCCGAAGGGGCAATGTCCGATGTCATGACCCAGTGCAATCGCTTCACCAAGATCCTCATTTAGGCCAAGAAACCGCCCTATTGTCCGAGATATCTTTGAGACCAGTTGGACATGAAGAACTCTGTGGGTAATATGGTCATTATCAACGAGATAAAATACTTGAGTCTTATCAATATACCGCGTGTAGGCCAGGGAATGAAGGATGCGATCAGAATCGACAGCATAGTTCTGGCGGTGCCCTGAGTCGATGCGATCTTCGGGAAAGCGCCTTATGGCATGCCTGCTGTGAGCGGCCATTGGGGATAGAAGGTGTTCTTCCCGGTCATTCAGAGCTTCTTTCAACTCTCGCAAATCTGTGGAATCATATCCGCCCATTTTCAAGCATCTCATCCACTAACTTGTAATAGTCTATCCCTGCCTGTTTAAACCCCTCTTTTCCGTACTTCAAGTTTGCCTCAAGGACTCCATAGTGGCCATTATGAAAGTAGATGTCCAGGCCCACATCGTCTAACTGGCAAATACGGGCAATATTGACGGCAAAGGCAACAGCCTCCTCTGGGATGTTGTCTAGACTAATAGTGGCGCCTTGTGAAACATTGGTGCGAAACTCATCAGGTTTGGCAATGCGCCAGTATGCGTGGACGCGGTGTCCACACATCACAACAACCCTAAGATCACGGTCAATTTCAAGGTATTCCTGGATATAGGCAGGCCCGTTCAACTGGATATACTGATCGAGTTCGGTTTTGTTGCGAATCAGATAGACTCCCCTGCCGAGCGCCGATCCCCGCGGGATTTTGCCAACAAAGGGAAAATCGAAGTGTCTCACAATAAACGATTTTTGACGGTTTCCGTAAAATACGCGCGTTCTGGGATGGGGGATTTTCAAAAGATCAAAAAGAGCGGTCTGCTTGATCTTGTCCTGGGCAAATTTGTAGGTGTGGTAGTTGGGAAAGGTCCGCTTTCCCATTGTGTCAAAGATGTCAGCGTAAAAGGCTGTTGGATAATAGATGACATCGGAACTGCGAATGAGTTCTACCTGCCAGTCCTCATAGTCCGAAAGGTTGGTGCGAACGCCCAAGGTGATGACATTCTTGCAGTCTCGCAATCTGTTTTCAAGGGCTATCTTTTTCGTCTTCAAATCCACCAGGTTGCCACGGGAGACCATCTTAATTGAACAATCTGAACCTGATGACATGAAACAGGGCAGCCGCACCATCTTTCCACGTGATCTTTTTGCCCTCTTCATATCCCCTTCCACTATAGGATATTGGCACCTCGTACATTCGACATTTCAGCTTGGCAAACTTTGCGGTAATCTCTGGCTCGAAGCCGAAACGATCCGATTTGATCACGATTTTTTCAAGAAGGGATGCTCGAAAGGCCTTGAAACCCGTTTCCATGTCAGTGAGATTCAGATTCGTAAACGTGTTGGAAAGGATGGTCAAAAACTTGTTTCCCACGTAATGCCAGAAAAATAGAACCCGGTGTGGTCCACCCAGGAACCTCGATCCATAAACCACGTCTGCGCGGCCATCCAAGATGGGCCCGACGAGCGTGGCGTATTCACCTGGATCATATTCCAGATCCGCATCCTGGATGATCACAATATCTCCGGTCACGTGTTGAAAACCTGTTCTCAGGGCAGCGCCTTTCCCCTTGTTCTTTGAATGATAAAAAACCATGACATCCTCCGTCACGGT